>DATHUN010000144.1:0-9247 GCA_035462205.1 Anaerolineales bacterium | reverse complement strand
CCACCCACACAACCAATGTCCGTACCAAAACCCGCGTGAGTCGTGACTGCCGCGACATCCGTTCCCCAAGATACGCCGCCGTTACTACTCTTATCAACGTAGATGATATTCTTGGCATAATCGTGCCAGGAGTCGAAGACTACACCGGTTGCTTGGTTGACTGCCGGGTAGGCACCGATTACACGCTCAAACTTGGTTGTCCCATCATTGACCTTAATCGGAGCACTCCAGCTTGTGCCACCATTGGTGGAATAGGAGATATAGAGAAGCTGGTTATTGCCTGAATTGCGATCCCAGCTTACATAGATACGGTTGGCAAACGATGTGTTGCTGCGATCCACCGCGATATAGTATTTGTCATCGAAATTCTTGTTGCGGTTGAACGTCACGGCAACCGGTGTCGACCATGTTGTACCATTTGTGGATTTGCTTACGGCAATCGAGTTCGGGTAGCTACCACTCAGCGGCGCCCCGCCGAAGCTATAGTAAAACGTTCCGTTCTTATCATAGTCGATAGCAGGATCAAACGTGATTCCAAATGTGGTTCCACCCCAAGTGCGTGAGATGGTGGTTTTAGTCCAGCTCGTGCCATTTGTGGAGGCATATGCCGCCACGGCGCAATCACCAACGGTCCCAGAAGCGGCTGAGACACTGCAGCTTCCCGGATAGATGTGATTGGATGTACCAATAATCAATGACCCAAAGGCAGCAGCGCTGGTCTCGCCTTCATAGGAATTGGGACTGTTCGAAACATCTCGATCAGCGCCGACGGTTGCAGCCGCGGCACTGATTCCGGCGGCATTGAATTGTGTTGCCCCATAATTTGGCGCCAAAGGTCCCGGAACCCCAGATTCGCCCGGTCCCTCTACAAAGTGACCGTGATCCAAGCCATCCTCGGCGACGTGAGTCAAGATCGGGAAGGAAATAAAGTTTGGCGGGCCGCCTGCTGCTATGGCGGAAAGCGGTGATAGAAGCAAAATCGCTGCTACAGCTACGCTAGCTGTAATGCGCAAGATTTTCATTTAAGGTCTCCTCTGATTAGCCTGACTAATTTGTATGGATACGATGTGTTTTAAAATTTAGATGGTAGGGAACGATTCACCTCCAAAAAAAATCCGGTTTAAAAACAAACCGGCCCTTCAGACCGGTTTCGCTATTCGCTCACCAAGCACCCTGCCTGTACGTTCACAGGAAAGCGACCAAATGCAGGTGCTGGGTCATTGCATTCTGAGTATAGGTTTCTTGCATGACGGGACTACGATATGAATGTTACTAGTTTGGTGAGTATAGTCAGATTTAAAGTGATGTCAATGAAAAATGTCATGATTTTGAAAAATCATTGAGCTGGCAATTAAGGGGTTTATTGCAATCGAGTGATGGAATCAATAACTTGCAAAGGAACTTTGTTGAAAGATTAAGCTTATTTTCCTTTCAATAAAAGCCTTATATCTGAGGCGATAGTATTTGGTTCTGAATCAGGCAGGAAGGTTTCACGAACATTTCCAGCGGGATCGATGACATACAGGTAGGTGGAATGAGTCTCGCCACTATCTTCCACCGTGACACCGTAATCCTTCCAGGTTTTTTGAAGTTCATCCAGAGTTCCCGTAAGACCCAAAAAAGAAGGATCAAAGTGGGTCATAAAATCCTTAAGCGCCTGTGCCGTGTCACGCTTTGGATCCGTACTCACCATCACTACTTGCACATCTTTTGCTTGCTCCCCCAAACTTTCCCGCGCTAATTTCACATGTGCCATCGTCAAGGGACATTCATCGGGGCAGTTGACATATCCAAAATAAAGCAGGACGACCTTACCACGCTGGCTGCTTAGAGTAAAAGGTTGCCCGTTATGATCAGTTAGCTGGATTTCCGGCGCCTGCCAGGGTGGCGTGATAAGAGAGCCTTTAAAGGATGGTCTGCTGGTTACAGAAGCAATCACTATGGCGATAAACAATATCAGCAGTATACCGATCCCAAGATAGAATAAACGACGGTTCATGAGTTATATCTCCAAAGAAAATGAGTGACATGATTATAATGCTTGCAATGTTTATCAAACCTAGCCTGGAGATATGTGAATGAAACCATCCATGCGATCAATTCTATTTGGTGTTATTGGGTTAGCGGTGCTCGGCGTATTGATCCAATTGGTCCCTTATGGTCACGATCATACAAATCCACCAGTGGTACAGGAGCCAACGTGGAATAGCCCGCAAACGCGTGAAATTGCCAAGCGTGCCTGTTTTGATTGTCACAGCAATGAAACGGTCTGGCCCTGGTATAGCAATATCGCGCCGGTTTCCTGGCTGGTCTATCGTGATGTAGCGGAAGGCCGTGAACATCTCAACTTCTCAGAGTGGGGTGTACATCCATCCCTGCCCGAAGGCGAGGGGGAAGGGGAGCAACACCAACATGGTCCGGAAGTAATCCAAGAAGTGCTTGAATCCGGCGAAATGCCACCGGCTACCTATCTGCTCATGCACCCGGAAGCGCGCCTGACGGATCAAGAAATACAAATTTTGATCGATGGATTACCCAAATCTACTCAAGAATGATAAAGTTGAGTATTAATCTTCTATTTATTTTATCGAATTTGTCGATATAATAAGGAGCATAATCAAATCATCTGGGCTTCAGAGAACATCTCACACCACCTGCGTGAGAGGAGGCCTCCGGCAGCAAATACAATTTCATCCCTCGTAACTTGTCGTATTCGGATCAGAAAGTTTTAGAGGAGAATTTGTAATGCGTAACAAAAGTGGTTCCATCCGTATCCTGCTGCTGATTCTGGTGCTTGCCCTAGCAGCGTATCCAACGACCACCGCAAGTGCAAATCATGCTTGGGGAAAGTATCACTGGGCGCGTACCTCCAATCCGTTCACACTAAAACTTGGTAGTAACGTCTCTTCAGGCTGGTCTACCTATCTATCGACCGCCTCGTCCGATTGGTCAAGATCGACCGTTTTGGATACGACGATTGTGGCTGGCTCAACGAGTGGGTCTACGTGTGCACCGACGAGTGGTCGTGTCGAGGTCTGCAACGCGAATTATGGAGCGACGAGTTGGCTAGGAGTAGCTCAGATTTGGACAACACGGGGTGCCCACATCGTCCAGGGTACTGCCAAAATGAATGATTACTACTTTAACCAAGCGCAGTACAGCACGGCTCCGTGGCATAGGCTGGTAATGTGCCAAGAAGTCGCCCATACCTTTGGCCTGGACCATCAGGATGAGAATTTCAACAATCCAAATCTGGGTACCTGTATGGATTACACTAATGATCCTGATGGAGGCGGATTCTACGGCCCAAGCAATGAGCATCCGAATCAGCATGATTATGATCAGCTCGTAAAGATCTACTCACACACAGACAGTTTTTCCACGTTGAATATGGCTCTGCCAAATGGTGCACCGGCCGGCTTTGCAAACGCGGATATGCACGCCCAGGAAAACTGGGGTGAGAAGGTCGAAGAGTCTGCAGATGGTCGCTCTGCTATTTATATCCGTGATTTCGGCAATGGTTATAAGGTCATCACCCATGTGTTCTGGGTTACTGAATAAATTAAGTTCATAAACGAGACAGGCAAGCGGAGCGTAGCCGCTTGCCTGTTTTTTATTTGGATAGAACGATTCTTTCCCGGCCGAAGGCGGGATTGGCGTATCCCGCCTGTTGACACATCCCACGCCCCCATGTATAATATTGTCCGCTTCTGCCTCAGCAGTTGGTTCGCTGAGGCGGTTGTATGTCGAGAGACGACATCGAGACCCAGCTTCCCCGTTCGCAGGCGATGGTTGAAAGATTACCCGCAGGCACGCGGCGAAGTGAATGACTGGAGAAAACAAAATGAGATTCGCAATTGTTGAAAGCGGTGGCAAGCAGTACCGTGCCATCGAAGGGCGCACCATCGAAGTGGATCGCCTGCCCATGGAAACGGGTAATAAATTCGACGTCGAACGCGTCCTGCTTATGGCAGACGGCGACGATGTGCTGGTCGGAACACCGCTTGTAAGTGACATTCTCGTCAAAGTTACGGTGGTGGACCACATAAAAGGCCCCAAGATTGACCGATTCAAATACCGCCCGAAGAAGCGCATTCGTGTGCGCGGTGGACATCGCCAGCAGTACACCCGTCTGCTGGTAGATTTTATTGGTCGTCCCGACGAAGAGCGGAAAGTCGAGAAAAACGAACCCGCTCCTGTTCCCGTAGCTGTGGAAGAAGAGCCGAAAGCGGAGAAGAAGGCAAAAACAGTGAAACCAGCCAAGGCCGAGAAGGACGCCCCCAAGTCTACGAGGAAAACTGCAACAACCAAGTCTTCTGAGAAGAAGACCCAGAAGAAGTAAGAGAGGTAGTCATGGCTCATAAAAAAGGTGGCGGCTCCAGCCGCAACGGTAGAGACTCAAATTCTCAGCGTTTGGGCGTTAAGCGCTACGCGGGTCAGTTTGTCCTGTCCGGAAATATCCTTGTGCGCCAGCACGGCACCAAGATCAAACCCGGTTTGAACGTCAGCGCCGGTAAGGACGATACCCTATTTGCAACCGCCGATGGAATTGTGAGGTTCGATCTCGTCCACGGACAGAAGCGGGTCAACATCGTCCCGCAGCCAGTAGAGGCATAACATGAAGTCAGATATTCATCCCACTTATTATACGGATGCGAAGGTGACCTGTGCATCCTGTGGCAATACTTGGACGACCGGTTCCACCAAGAAGGAGCTGCGCGTCGATATTTGCTCCAATTGTCATCCGTTCTTTACCGGTGAAGCTTCCCGCATTCTCGATATTGAAGGTCAGGTCGATCGCTTTTACAAGAAGCTGTCTGTTCGCCAGACCTATGTTGAGCAACAGAAAGCGAAGGAAGATCTCAAGGGTTCTCCCGAGCGCCCGATTGCGGACCTCGGTCTCGCGCCCCGCGCTGTGGATGCCTTGCAGAAGGCGGGTGTCCAGAATGTCGGTCAATTCCTCGAGAGACTCAACGCTGGCAACGAAGGCGTTTTGTCGATCGCTGGCTTTGGTCAGGCATCACTGACCACTGCGAAGAAAAAGCTACGCTCACTCGGTTACGAGATCCCTGCAGCGGCTGCCTAACAAACATACTTGCGGATTAATTAATCTCAGGTAAACTTACGGGCATGGTGCATGTGCACCATGCCCGCTTATTTTAATTTCCAAGGGAGCATATGCGTCACACACACGGTTCCATTGAAGTGGTTTGCGGCTCGATGTTCAGCGGAAAAACGGACGAGTTAATTCGCCGGCTGGTACGAGCCACCATTGCGAAGCAGAAAGTGCAAGTCTTTAAACCAGCAATTGATATTCGCTATGCCGTCGAAAAAGTGACCTCGCATGCCGGATCTGATTACGATGCGATACCCATTCAAAATGCAGCCGAGATTCGGGACAGAGTGGACTCAGATACAACTGTTGTCGCCATCGATGAAGCACAGTTCTTTGATTCAGAGATCGTACAGATTGCCGAAGAACTTGCCGCCCGCTCGATTCGGGTTTTGGTGGCAGGCCTGGATACGGACTTCCGCGGCGAACCGTTTGGACCCATGCCATTGTTGATGTCACGCGCCGAACACGTGGATAAGCTCCATGCCATCTGCATGGTCTGCGGCGACGAAGCCTCCCGCACGCAACGCCTCGTCAATGGCAAGCCCGCCCGTTTTGATGATCCGGTGGTGATCGTCGGCGCTTCAGAATTGTATGAAGCGCGCTGTCGCCTGCACCACGAAGTGCCCCGGTAGGGTACGAAATCCAGCATTTGCGGGACGAAGTCCACCCTTAGTGAAATGTCCCGTTAAGGGTGTATGAGTTCTGAGCTAACCAATGAATGAACTAAACTATGCAACATTACCAAGATATTCTTTCTGAAATCCTGATTGATGAGCAGAGATTGCAAGTGCGCCTCAAGGAGTTGGGAGCAGAAATCAGCGCCGATTACCCGGATGGCAACCTGCTGCTCATCTGCATCCTGCGCGGTGGCGTTCCATTTCTGGTGGATTTGAGCCGTCAGATCACCTCCCCACACATGATGGATTTTATGGCGGTCTCTTCCTATGGAGTCGGCAGGCGCGAATCCAGCGGCGCCGTCCGCCTGACCATGGATCTGCAGACAGATATCCATGATAAAGATGTGCTGCTGGTGGAAGATATCATTGACAGCGGTCACACGATCGCTTCGGTTCTTGAGTTTCTGCAGTTGCGTCAGCCGCGCAGTCTCAAAGTCTGTGCGCTGCTCGATAAAGCCGAACGCCGCGAGGCGATTGTTCCTATCCATTACCGCGGCTTCACCATTCCCAACAAATTTGTGTTCGGTTACGGTCTTGACCTCGACGAGTATTATCGCAATCTGCCTTTTGTGGGCGTTGTCGATCTGAATAAATACAATCCACCTGTCTAATTTACCGCCAACGATGCCAGACGAATCTCTAGTTCCTGCTTCCCCGTATGCCGGTCGTTGGGTTGCCCGTCTCAATGGCAAAATCATCGCTCAAGGAGGCACACCCGAACAGGCATTGCGCGCCGCGCAAACCAGCCGCCATAAGGAACGACCGGAAATCGTTTTTATGCCCCTTTCATTTGCCTATTCTCCCTTACTGGACAAGGTTCGGGAGATCCTGCCCGAACAGGAACTTTACCTGGTGGGTGGTGCTGTACGAGATATGTTACTGAACCGCCTCTCGCGGGACCTCGACTTCGCGGTGCCTGCGAGCGGCATTTCCCTGGCCCGACGCGTTGCCAGGGCGCTGGATGCTGACTTCATGGTCCTTGATTCTGAACGAGACACAGGACGCGTTATCGCTACTGACTCTGAAGGGATCCGTACCTTTCTCGATTTTGCCACCTATCGGGGTGAGGGGTTGGAAGGTGATTTGCGCGACCGCGACTTCACCATCAATGCGATTGCTTTCGATCTACAAGGCCAGGCTCTGATCGATCACCTCAATGGCGCCACCGACCTGCGTGCGAAACTGATTCGCGCCTGTTCTCCCACCGCGCTTCAAGATGATCCCGTACGAATCTTGCGCGCTGTCCGTCAGGCAGCTGCGTTTGGCTTCAAGATTCACGTTGACACACGTAAAGCCATGAAAGAAGCAGTGCATCTGCTGCCAAATGTTTCCTCAGAGCGCCTGCGCGATGAACTCTTCAAAATTCTCGAAGGTCCTAAGCCCGATACATCCATACGCGCCCTGGAAATGCTGGGTGTCCTTCCTTATCTGCTGCCGGAACTTCCTGTATTGAAAGGCGTGAAGCAATCAGTACCGCATATCTATGATGTCTGGGAACATACATTAAGTGTGCTTCGGTATCTCGAAAATATTTTGTCTGCCCTTGGCCCGGGCTACAGTGCGGATCGTACGAATGATCTTTTTACCGGATTGCTGACCCTACGTATTGGACGGTTCCGCCAGCAATTTGCCGAGCACTTTGCTGACTCATTGAACACAGATCGATCGGTTCGCGCCGCCTTGTTCTTTGCCGCCCTCTATCATGATGTAGATAAGCCCACCACCCGATCCGTGGATGCGAAAGGACGAATCCGCTTTTTGGGGCATGATAGCGAAGGAGCCAAGACCGCTTCGACTCGCGCGCAGGCGTTCAATCTTAGCAACCATGAAGTGGAACGCATCCACACTATAGTCAAGCAGCACCTGCGTTTCCATTTCTTCACAAGCCGGCTGGAAGGCGATCATCAGGAACCCTCGCGAAAAGCGATTTATCGTTTCTTCCGGGATGCGGGAGAGGCCGGTGTTGACCTTGTCTTGCTGGGACTCGCCGATCTCCGCGGCATGCGCGGTCCCCAGCTCACCCAGGAAAACTGGGCTGCCGCATTGGATGTTGCTCGTATTTTGCTTGAGAACTACTGGGAAAAACGAGAAGAAACGGTTGCTCCACCGCGTCTGTTGGACGGCAACGATCTCATGAAGGAATTGGATCTCCAACCCGGGCCCATGATCGGTCAATTGCTCGAAGCGATCCGTGAGGGACAGGCAACCGGGAAGATCGAAACACGTGTACAGGCGATCCAATTTTCCCGCAAGTATTTGAAAGATATGGAAAGTGCTGAATGAATATTGTTTACTTCGATCTTGAAAGTCAAAAGCTTTTTGAAGATGTCGGTGGACGGGACGCCTCCAAGCTTTTACTGGCCTGCGGTGTAACATGGTCCACGCAGCGCAATGATTTTGCCGTGTACTGGGAGAAAGATGCCGCAGCCCTGGTTGCGGAACTGAAAGCGGCGGATCGTGTGATCGGGTTCAACATTATCAACTTTGATTATGAAGTCTTGAAGCCATATGCGCCTACGATGAATTTTCGCTCGATCCGCTCACTGGACATGATGCAGGATGTTTACCGCGCACTGGGGTTCCGTCTCAGCTTAGACTCGATTGCCAAGGCAACGCTGGGAACGACCAAGACCGCGGATGGTGTCCAATCTGTGATCTGGTATCGGAACGGCGAGCTCGACAAGGTCGCCGAGTACTGTAAGTCCGATGTGGACATCACCAGGCGGATCTTCGAGTTTGGACGTGAGAATGGCTTCGTTCATTATTATTCCAGGCTTGGCAGCAAACTAAAATTACCTGTCAACTGGAAATAGATCATTTCGTTAGCCTGAGAGGAGAGATATGGAAACAATTAATGTGAATGGTATTCGCTTTGCATATGAACGTCGTGGAACTGGTAGTCCGTTGGTTTTGCTGCATGGATATCCGCTTGATCATCACCTGTGGGATGAGGTCGCTCCCCTGCTGGCAGATACGTTCGAATTGATTCTTCCCGACCTGCGCGGGTTTGGTGAATCCAGCACAGTCGATTCATTTTATACAATGGAGGATATTGCCTCGGATATTGCAGCCTTATTGGATCATCTCGAGATTCAAAAAACGGCTATTGTTGGGCACTCTATGGGGGGCTATGTGGCACTCGCATTCGCGCGACTCTACCCTGAGCGCCTCACGGGACTGGGATTGGTCTCGACACAGGTTCTTGCGGATCCACCTGATCGCCGAGATGGACGCTACAAGTCTGCAGCAGAAGTGGCAGACAAAGGCATCGCCAGTGTGGTCGAGACGATGACACCAAAGTTCACAGCCGATCCGCAGTTGCAAAAGTTTGCTCGTGAGAATATGGAACACCAACAACCCGCAGGATACATCGGCGCACTCAAGGCAATGGCGGAACGAGTAGACTCTACGCCCCTGCTCGCCACATTGAATGTTCCAGTCGTAATTGTTCATG
>DATHUN010000143.1:0-2271 GCA_035462205.1 Anaerolineales bacterium | reverse complement strand
GCGCTCGGGGAATCTATTGTTGCGATTGGTGCCGGAGTCCTGAACTTAACTCCATCGTTCATTTTGGCCGCTGTATTAGGGCTGATCCTTTCCGCAGCTTTGTGGTGGATTTATTTTGCCCGGGATGACGAGCTGGCGCGTGCGAACATGCTCGTTCGGTCGAACGCCGGTCAGCTTCGACAGGCATTGGGTGCCTATTTCTACGCGTTTATCCCCATGCTCTTCGGGATCATCCTGCTTGCCACGGGAATTCATTCCTCGATTGAGCATTTGACGCTCAGACTCGATCTGGCACATGCCTTCGCTTTCGGCGGAGGGGTGAGCTTATATCTTCTGGGCACGATCATTTTTCGAAGCGCGGCGGGAATTGCACAAGACGTATACAGGTATGTCGCGGCCCTGTTGGCAGTGCTCACCAGTTTTCTTGGGACCTATCTTTATGCTGGACTCCAATTCGTTTGTTTAATCCTGATTGTCATCCTTCTGGTACTTGTCGAAGCGAAATGGGGCAGCGACAAAGCGAATCCCATAAAGTACCTTACCTAACGTATCATCCTTCCATCAAGGATGATACACAATCTTCCAAAGATACACAGCTCCGCTGTTATTGCCAGTGGCGAGAAAGCCGCCGTCGGGGGAAACGGCCAGGGCGCTATTGCCGCCGGGAGAGTTGAAATCGAATGTTTGTCCATCGTAATTCGAGGTAGTGTAGAAATGCATGGTCCCATCCCGTGAAGCAGCGAGCAAGGACGAACCGTCCGCAGAGAATGCCACGTTCTCAACGACATTTGGAAATCCTCTAAGCTTACGAATCAATTTCCCGGACGGTAAATCCCACAGCCAGACGCCGCCCTCGCTACACTCGGCATTGACGACGGTGATGCAGGTCGCGGTCGCCACGGTGGAACCATCCGGAGAGATAGCCGCCTTGGAGACCTGATGGGCGTGGTTGAGAGTATAGACCTGCTTCCCATCGTTTGCCCTCCAGACCTGAACGTTGCGCGACGTTCCGCCACCGATCAAGGTGCCGCCGCGCGGAGAATACGCCAGTGCCGCAACATCGATGTATTCGGGAAACTTGATTAGAGGTTGCCACGAGCCGACAGAATACGTCCAAACTGCCGCATGTTGGACCTGATTCTTTATTTCATCCACGCCGCCGACAGCCAAACTTTGACCGTCGGGCGAAAAGCTGACGCTCACGACCTCGCCTGGGAACTCCAGCGTCTTGACGAGCAGCCCATTGCGCCAGTCCCAGATCTTTGCCGTCTGGTCACTGGAGACGGAGGCAAGCAGGCTGCCATCGGGCGAGAACGCCATACTCCAGATAATGCCGGCATGCCCATCCAGCGTGGTGAGAAGCTGGTTGTTCACTACATCCCATAAACGGATGACAAAATCGGAACTGTTACCTCCCGCCGAGGCAAGGACTGTACCATCGGGGGTGAATGCCAATGTGCGAATCATTTCACCAGCCTGCACGTTCCACACGATCTCGAGCATCGGCGTCGTATCGGCGCGGATCGAGATCAGGGTAGGAGTCGCAGAACTGGCGGGCAGGGCAAATTCTGTGGCTGTCGGGCTGGGGGCGTTAATTGTTAAGAAGTCAGGAGACATCGTTCCTGTAGGTAAGAATGTAGATGTGACTTGTACGGAAGGCGTCGATACGATTTCTACCGAAAAAGTACACGCATCGAGCACAAGCGCGGTCAATAGTAAACCGAGGACCAGCTGAATCCATTTATGTTGTTTCATTGTATTTTTCTCTTTTTAAAGATGGGGTTTGAAGATTACCAATCCCGAAAATTCAAACCAGGAATGACTCTAAAACGGATGGGCGATGATTTCAGTTCCACATATCCTCAAATGTCATCGCCCCGCCGACGACAGGCGGGCAATGACATTATTTTCCTGTCCACCTGGCTAGGTGCAAACTTACCAGTTACTAGTAGGATAAGAACTATACTGTATGCGTACAAAAGCAGGTTCAGGAGGCGACATCATGCTGGCAATCGAAGTTCAAAATTTACAAAAATCTTTTGGAGAGTTTCAGGCCGTCCAGGGCGCGTCGTTCGAAGCGCAGGCTGGAGAAGTGCTCAGTCTACTGGGTCCCAATGGCGCAGGGAAAAGTACCACCATTTCTATGCTCTCGGGATTGCTGGCTCCCACGAGTGGCGATGCCTGTATCATGGGTCATTCCGTGCTGCGGGAGCCGGAAGCGGCGAAGAAAAGTCTCGGCGTGGTTCCGCAAGATATCGCTTTGTATCCCGA
>DATHUN010000142.1:0-20319 GCA_035462205.1 Anaerolineales bacterium | reverse complement strand
TTCAACATGTTCTTACTCCAGTGGGTCAATCTTATTGGGACGAGTTTCAGCTTGCATCAATCTCCAGTTTCACGCAATTCATTCTTATGTTCCAATGCTATTCTACGACAAGTCCGAAAACACGAGGCGGAAGTTATGCATGCCAGCAAGAACACAATAAGTTTTCTTATAACTTAGCCTCAATTTCTATTTGCGACGATAACATCTTTTCTTTATTTGCATCTCTGTATTTGAACCCAGCTAATACAGTTTCCAAAACAGGTAATAAGTTTGTCACTCGTTTTGCTCGAATCACCCAGTCCCACATGGTTTCAAATTTCTTCCAGCCGCCAGCATAGGCAATATGCCGGAGTTGGTCAACGGTTTTTGAATGGACTTTCGAAGATGTAAAAATACTTCCCCAACGATAAAAATCGCGGTAGGCGCGCCAGTATCCGGTTTCCAGCTGTTCGGCCGTCAAGCGCATGGGACGGAAGACCGTATGCCGTGTGTCATATAAATCCCAATTGGACGTGGTAATTCGTCCCTCGGCTTGTATTCTTTTATGTAATGCGGTGCTAGGGTAAGGAGTCAAAATGTGGAAGGTGGCCGTTTCAATTCCCTGCTGGATCGCCCACTCCACGGTTCGGTCAAATACGGATTCGTCATCATCATCCATGCCGAAGACGAAGCTGGCGTTGACCATTACGCCCAAGTCGTGAAGTCTTTGAATTGCCTGTCCGTAATCCCGATTCAGGTTTTGATATTTGTGCTGTTGCACAAGGTTCGTGGGATTTAGAGTTTCAAACCCTACAAATAGACTTCTTAGTCCACTCGCCACCGCTTTTTCCAGTAACCCCGGTTTCAAAATGGATTGGACGGTTCCCGCCGCTTGCCAAAGACGCCCCATACCTGTCATCCCCTCGAAGAGACTCCCTGCAAAGTGCGGATTTCCGAAGAGGTGATCGTCGAGAAAATAAAGATGCTTACCCGGCAAGCCTTCAATCTCTGCCAATGCCCGGTCCACAGTAAGGGTGTAAAACGATTTGCCGCCATCGAAGAAAGCTTCCTTATAGCAAAAATCACAGACATGGGGACAGCCCCGTGATACGACGATCGAATTTGGGACCAAATACAGATGCCGCTTGATGAGATCACGTCGAGGCAGAGGCAAATGATTCAAAGTGCGGATTTCAGAAACATATTTCTTTTTTGGCTGCTTTGTCCGGTAATCTTGAAGAAATATAGGCCAAGTATCCTCCCCGGGACCAATAAAGATTGTATCCGCATGTTCTTTGGCTTCCTCGGGCAGGGAAGTCACATGCAATCCGCCGAGACAAATGTAAGCCCCTTTTGCCCGGTAATGGTCGGCAATTTGATACGCTCGATAGGCAGATGTTATATAAACCTGAATGACAACCAAATCAGGCTCATCGTCCAAGTGTAAAGTTTCAACATGCTCATCCTGAAGAGTAATCTCGTCATTCTCACTGAGATAGGCAGCAAGCGTTGCCAATCCCAGAGGAGGAAATAGAGAATACTTGATTGGCCTCCAGAAGGGACCCTTTGCTTCCGTCAATGCTGGCAAAATCATTTTGACTTTCATGGCAACTCTCCTGTTTCAACAATGTGTAGCGCTGTTTGTTCTAATTGGTAAAAGTATCGCGGAAATGAAAACACAAATTCTTCCGAAAACCTATCAAAATATCTCAATTTCACTCGTTCCCAATAGGATCATGTGTAACCTTTTCCTACTAGTACTCCAGTAACATGCAGAATCGCCTCTCGTTTTAAATTACGTGTAGTTAAAATCCACAGACCTGTTATTAATGCAAACATGAAAGATAAGGTTCATGGAGTCGATCTCAAAGATGGAAGGAGATAACCCATGGCAACGAGTAGGAAGACTAGCTCAAATGGTAAACGGGGAAGCCAGTCTCGTTCAAAGCGTGCAAGCCCCGGAACGGGTGGGCAGGGCGAGTACTATCATGTGGAAGTCCGCCCGGGCGATGACTTCGTCACGTTCCGCACACAGGATGTCGGCGATCCCGGTCACTTGCAGCGGGTGGCGGGCAAGCGCGAAAGCGGAGGCTGGGCAACGGTCAAGTGGCTGATCGGCAAGGAAGACGCTCACGTGGAGGATGGGAAGTTGGTTGGCGACACGCAGGAAGCGAAAGATCTCCTCAAAAAGTTGCGAACCAAGCCGATCCTCAAGAAAGGCGACGTCTTCGAATCCAAGCCGCGCCAGAATGTCCCCGAACGTTCCAAACCAACAGCCGCGCAGAAAAGAGCGCGTAGTCAAAATATCCGAAAGGCGCAAACTGCCAAACGCAGCGGACAATGATGGGAAGGATGAGTTGAAGTCGGATTCCTTGTCCTCCGACTTCAACTCACAATATAGGTAACAAGAACGATCATCCAACTTTATGGTGAGGCTTCTATGACGAGAAATGACCGCTTGCAGGACAATGTTAATTGTGAAGTGTGTGGAAACAGCCAGGGGCAGTGTTTTGAAATCCATCTGGGTGGGGAACGCCATGTCTTTGACAGCTTCGAATGTGCCATGCGCGCCTTTGCGCCGCGCTGTGGACATTGTGGTGGGAATTTAGTGGAGCACGACATTGTCGTAGGAGATACGCTTTATTGCAGCACGGAATGTGCGCATGAGCACAACGCGCCGGAATACGAGCGCCGTTTAATTCTCAGAGAACAGACCAACCTGTAATTTTCAAGCTATACATAGAAAGAAAACATTATGTGATGGCCTCCCAACGGAGGCTGTTGATTGCCCGCGCCCGGCTGGATTTCAAAGAGTGGGTGGTATGATTATGCCGGTCCTTGCTGATTTTTTATTGAGTCGAAACGCGGCAACACCCGGTATGGGAAGGACGAATCTTTACCCCGTAGAGGTCATCATGTTCGGGTTCTTTAAAAAGCGAGAAGAGGTCTTTCACAAACTCATTCAACAACAGGCATCGATTACGTATGAGGGGGTGAAGCTGCTTGTCAAATATATTGAGACGCAGGCGCCGGAGATTGCTGAGGAGCTTGCCCTCAAAGAAAAGGAAGCGGATGAGATCCGCCGCATTCTCATCGACGAGCTGAACCGTACCTTCGTGACGCCGTTCGATCGCGAGGATATTTTCTCACTCTCACGTTCCATTGATGACGTGATTGATTACGCCGACAGCACGGTGAGCGAGATGGTCGTGCTGCGCGTCAAACCGACTCCCTATATGCAACGGATTGCCACTCTTCTAAAAGAGGCTGCCTATGAGATTTATCAGGCAGTGATGCGGCTGCAGAAGAATCCGACCGTAGCAATTGACCATGCGCAACGTGCCAAGGCTCTTGAAAACCGCGTCGAGGGCGTCTATAGAGACGCCATTGCCGATCTCTTTACCGGTCCCGAGGACATCCATCATGTGGTGGAAATGTTGAAGCTGCGCGAGGTGTATCGTCACCTCTCCAACGCGGCCGACCGCGGCGATGAAGCGGGGAATATCATTGCCGATATTGTGGTGAAAAAGACTTAATAACTTATGTCATGGCAAGTCTTTGAAAAGCAATCTGCTCCTTAACAGGTAATGCTCTGGACCGGGAGGTCTGCGTTAAACGGGAGATTGTCACGGCGGACGATCGCCGCCTCGCAACCCCGGCTGCTTCACCTGCACCCACCGCAGGTGCGCTGTCGCCGGGGCAATAACATCCTTATGATATGTCCCACGAACTCATTATTGTTATCGTCCTGGCATTGATTTTCGATTTCTTGAATGGAATACGCGATGTGGGTAACATTGTCGCCACCATGATTTCTTCCCGCGCCTTCAGTCCACAGACAGCCCTGCGAGTGGCGGCGCTGGCGGAGTTCATTGGTCCGTTCTTATTCGGACTCGTCGTGGCAAGGACCATTGGCAATCAGGTCGTCCAATCTAACAGCCTGACGTTGACAGCTATCAGCTCGGCTCTGCTGGGTGCGATCATTTGGAATTTGCTGACGTGGTACTTAGGGCTTCCTGGCAGTTCCTCGCATGCGTTGATCGGCGGGTTGGTAGGTGCGGTGTGGATCAGTGTAGGGTTGAGCGCGATCAAATGGAATGGCGTTGGCAAAGTGTTATTGGCATTATTTACCTCGCCATTGATCGGTTTTGTATTTGGTTTCTTGATTACACGTCTGATTTACATCTTTGCCCGAAATGCCACACCGCATATCAACGACTTTTTTAAGCGTGCCCAGATCTTCACGGCAATCGGATTGGCGTTGAGTCACGGCTCGAATGATGCCCAAAAGGCGATGGGTATTATCGCCCTTGGCTTGGTCATCGGCGGAGCTTTGCCCGTGTTCGATGTTCCGTTGTGGGTGCTTATTACCTGCGCAGGCGTGATGGCTCTCGGTGCGAGCCTGGGCGGATGGCGAACGATCCGCACCTTGGGTGGCAGGATCTATAAGATACGTCCCCTGCATAGTTTCTCTACACAGCTGACTTCGGCGCTGGTGATTCTTGCGGCGTCCTTGTTTGGTGTGCCGGTCAGCAGCTCGCAGGTTGTCAGCTCGGCAATCATCGGCGTGGGGACCTCAGAGCGCATGAGCAAAGTGCGCTGGAGCGTGGCGGAGGAAATTGTCACGGCATGGCTAATCACGATTCCCGCCAGTGCGTTATTAGCAGCAGGAATTTATTGGTTGATTCACAAATTTACTCAATAAATCACTCCGGCTTTCTCCAATCCCTTTATAATAGCCCGTATAGATTTATTGCCGGTCTCGCCGAATGTCACCCCTTGCAACAATTCAGGGTGAGCTGTTTACAATATGCCTAAGGAGTCGACGTGACGAAACTATTCTTTGCCACAGATATTCACGGCTCGGACATTTGCTGGAGTAAGTTCCTCAATGCAGGGAAATTCTATGAAGCGGATGTATTAATCCTCGGTGGCGACATGACCGGTAAGGCAGTCGTTCCGGTCCTTCATCAGGGCGGAAGTAATTACAAAGTCACCTTACTCGAACAGGAATTCAACCTAACGAACGACGACGAATTAAAGGATATGGTCAAGCGCATCCGCAGCCGCGGCTATTATCCCTATATGACCACGCCGGATGAGATCAGTGAGCTGGAGAAGAGCCCGGAACGTGTCAGCGAAATCTTCAAACAAGAAGTGTTAAAAGTGGTTCAGCAATGGATGGATCTTGCCGATAAAAAACTGGAGGGCACGAACCTGAAAGCCTATTGCTCGCCGGGCAATGACGATATGGATGAGGTTGACGAGGTCATTCGCTGCAGCAAACGGGTGTCACTTGTAGAAGGGCAGGTCACCCAACTCGATGCGCAGCACGAGATGATCGCGTCCGGTTGGTCCAACCGCACGCCCTGGGATACGCACCGCGAAGAGGACGAGGACCAGCTCAAGGTTCGCTATGAGGCGATGATCTCCAGGCTCAAAGATCCGCACAACGCGATTTTTGACATCCATGTGCCTCCGTTTAAGTCCGGCCTGGACGATGCACCCGAGCTGGACAAGGATCTGCGTCCCGTACTGGCGGGACAGTCGCTCCAGCCGGTCGGTTCGATCGCGCTGCGAGAGGCGATTCAGAAAACGCAGCCGCTACTCGGCTTGCACGGGCACATCCATGAGGGGCGCGGCTCTACCCGAATCGGGAAAACGCTGTGCATCAATCCCGGCTCAATGTATGAACAGGGGACATTATTAGGAGCGTTGGTAAAACTCGGAAAAAATAAAATCGAAAATTACGTATTGACAACAGGATAACTCTCCCGTTTCTTCAGTGTTATGAACTTTGATACGTTCATATGCAGCCAAACCGCCAAAAGGAGAAGAGAATATGAGCAACTTGTTCGTACGTAAAGCGACCGGCATGGTGCGATCCTGGTCGGTCTTCGACGCGTTCATCTACGCGTTCTTTTCGATCAATCTGGTGACCTTGGGGTTTTACAGCTTTAGCCAGATGTATTACTTCGGGGGTGGGCTGATTCCGGCGTTGATCATCAGTGCGATATTCATCATATTTGAGGTGATTGTCTATGCCTCGTTGATCGCAGTCATGCCACGCTCGGGAGGAGACTACGTTTGGCAGACGCGCATCTTCGGCGGCAGTATCGGCTTCATCCTTTCGATTACCGGCTGGTGGTTTACGCTCTGGTTGTGGACACCGATCTACGGCGATATGTTGCGTCAGATTGTGATTACCCCCTTGCTCGGTGCATTGGGAGCGAAGAGTCTGGCAGTGTGGTTTGCAGGACCCGATACGGCGCTGTTTGTTTGTTCCTTACTCACGCTGGTCTTTGTCACGATTGTAATTATGCTCGGTATGAAGACCTACGCCCGCATTCAAAAATATTCCTTTTATGCCGGCATGCTGGGGCTGGCGATCGTGATTATCCTGCTATTTACGGGTTCACCCGAAAAATTCAAGGCCGGCATGGAAGCCAATTCCGCAGCCTATTTTGGTACACAGGCCGGTGTGCATGATGCGACCGCGCAAGCAGGCAAAGATGCTGGCGCAGCCACTCCATTAACGGGCGGATCGTTTTATTTGATTCTGCTCACGCTGCCCTATCTGGTGTTCTTCAATCTGTGGCCAAACTGGGGTGCGACCCTGTATGGAGAAGTGCGCGGCGCGACCGATTACAAACGCAATTTCGCCGGCATGGCGTGGGCGCTGGTGGCGGTCACCGTGTTAGGTATCTTGTTCTTCGCGGGTGTGGCAAAAACGATTGGCTGGGACTTCTATGTGCAAGCCAACGCGGCCTGGTGGAATTATGCCTGGGGCTATGTCACTACTCCTCCGCCCTTGCCGGTTTGGCCCAATCCTGCCATGCTGGCAGTCTTCCTTACAAACAATCGCCTCGTGCAAATTGTTGTATTGTTACTGATGAGCACTTGGTGGTTCGGCTGGGCGGGAACTCTGTTCCTCTCTTCGACGCGCGTGATCTTTGCCGCGGCGTTTGATCGTCTGTTGCCTGAAAAAGCAGCTGATCTCAGCGATAAGGGCACACCTGTCAACGCAATGTTGTTGATGGTGGTGCCTGCCATCGTTGTTTCCGCATTGTATGCCTACAACGTTGCCGGCTTTAAATCCATCACGCTTGCCGCGACACAAGGCATTGCCATCATGTATTTTGGGACAGCCATTGCGGCGATTATATTGCCATATAAAAAGAAGGAATTGTTCGAAGCCTCACCACTTGCCAATATGAAGGTTGCCGGCATACCGGTGATCACGATTGCCGGCGTGATTTTTGGTGCCTTCCTACTTTTCCTACTCGTCGAGTGGTTCTTCGATCCCTGGCTCAACCCTGATTTCGCACCGGCTGGTTTATATGGCATTAGTCTAGCCAATACCAACTCAGTGATCTTTCTGCTGGTATGTTACGGCAGCGCCGCGGCCCTCTATTACGGCTTTAAAGCGCGTCGCAGGTCGGAAGGCATCGACCTGGATAAAGTGCAGGCGGAGATTCCCGTGGAATAACTTGTAGCGCAATCAAAACAAAACAGGGACAGACGCGTGATCCGCATCTGTCCCTGTTATCTATATCGCTCTGAGGGAGCGTTTGCGGCGATCGACGCACCGTACCTGCGCACGGTGCAAGTGCCGTCCTGTCGGGCTCGCGGCTCGAACGGGGTGCCGGAAAGCGTCTCTTACTTTCGCAACAGGAGAACTCCGCTCACAATGACATACTGTTACTATTTTGCCAGATCGAGCCGGGCCGCGCCATCGCTGCGACGATATCAAAGGACGAAATCACGCCCAGTGGAAAGCTCTCGGGATCGCTACTGTCAACAACAACAACCCGATGGCGGTGCTTTTGAATCATAAAATCTGCGGCTTGCTGCAGGCTGGCGTGAATGTCAATCGTAACAAGGTCGCGGCTCATCAGTGCACTTACCCTCAAACTTTCGTCCACGCTGGTGCCAGCCAGGGGTAACAGGTCATGACCAGTCAGCAATCCTTGCAACTCACCCCTTGAATTCACGATAAGGATCGACCGCCATCCAGACTGAGTCATGGTACGTGCCGCAGAAAGAACCGTGTTGTCTTCGCGGCACACCAGGAATGTGTCGGACATCACATCCCCAACCGTTTCGCGTTTTATGGCTTCCTGTTCGGCGATGCCGGCGACAAAATCGGAGATGGAGATAATCCCGACAGGTTTACCCATCTCTGTCACAAGCATGCGATGGATGGTTTTCTCTGCCATTCGCTTGGCTGCTTCATGCACCGGAGTAGCCACGTCCACGGTTTCGATGGGAGAACTCATCAGGTCGCGCGCGGTCAGTTTTCGCATGGTGTTCAGGCTTGCCTCATCCACAGAGAGCCACTCGCCGGCGAGCAGGTCGAAATCGGAAATAATGCCCAACGGCTGACCTTCTTCTTCTGCGACTACGAGGGCGTGAATTTGTTGTTCGTTCAGTATGGCAGCAACCTGCCCGAGTGATGTGCTCGGAAGACAAGTAATCAAACTCTTGTGCATTAAGCCGCGGATTGTTTGAGTCATGCTGGAGCTCCTCTTTGTAGTGCCGTCCTGGAGGGGTTTACGATCAAAAGCCGTAATTCTTATCGAGCTAATCCAAGTTATGAACGTTTGCGATTAAAATGGGAAAACCCTAAATTCATATGCCAATTCTACCTGACATCCTTGATGAAATGCACCGGTTGATCGATGCCGCGCGGGCGAGGTCCATTCTCTTGCGCGCGATCGGTGGATTGGCTGTCCGGGTGCAGAGCGGGGACTTTCAGAAGTTCTTTACCCGCGAGTATCGTGACCTTGATTTTGTGATCCAGGAAACCGAGCGAAAAAAAATTGAATCCTTCTTTCAGGAGATGGGTTACGAATCCAACCGGCAGTTTAACCTGTTAAGTGGATCCAAGCGCCAAATCTATCAGGACCCCGCCAGTGAACGCCACGTGGATTTGTTCGTGGGTGGCTTTGAAATGTGTCACAAATTGCCGATGAATGACCGCCTCCATCTGGACCCGATTACCGTTCCCCTCACCGAGCTGCTTTTGTCCAAGGCTCAGATCGTAGAGCTGAATCGCAAGGATGCGCTCGATATCGCCTCGCTCCTGCTCTACAATGAAACTGGTCACGATGACAACGGCAAGATCAACCTGGATTACATGGCCAAGCTGGGCGGCCAGGATTGGGGCTTATACAAAACTACCTCTATGAACCTCAAGCGCGTCGAGGAGGTTGTCCGGGACGAAAAGCTGAATTTAACGGAAGCAGAGCGCGGCTTAATCCTGCAGCGGTTGTCCCACATCCAGCGTGCATTTGAGAACATGCCAAAATCGCTTGCCTGGCAGATGCGCGACAAGGTCGGCACCCGCGTCCGCTGGTATGAAGAAGTGGAGGAGGTTGGTCGTTAAAGCAAGCTTACAACTGCTTAACATTGTTTGAGTTGTTCGGTATATAATCAAACCGGCAAAGAGAGCGTGGCTCTCACAATTCAACAAAGGAGAGAAGAGAAATGCGATCCCGAAAGTTGTTCCACCTGTTTTCGTTGTTCGTGCTCCTAAGCATGGTTCTGGCAGCATGCGCACCCAAGGCGACGCCGACCGCCGCTCCCACGTCAGCCCCAGCCACCGAGGCTCCTACCCAAGCGATGACGGAAGCCCCCACGGAAGCTGCGACTCAAGCTGCTACCGAGGCGCCGACCTCTGCTGCCACTGAAGCGCCGGCTGCCAACATGGATGAACTCATTGCGGCTGCAAAGGCCGAAGGCCAGCTTACCACGATTGCCCTCCCGCATGACTGGTGCAATTATGGAGAAGCCATTGACACCTTCAAGCAGAAATATGGCATCGAAGTCAATGAGCTCAATCCCGATGCTGGTTCGGGAGATGAGATCGAAGCGATCAAGGCTAACAAGGATAACAAGGGACCCCAGGCCCCGGATGTTGTCGATGTTGGTTTTGCTTTTGGTACCTCTGGTAAGGCAGAGAACCTGTTCCAACCCTACAAAGTTTCCACTTGGGATTCCATCCCTGATGACGCCAAGGATTCCGAAGGATACTGGTACGGTGACTACTATGGTGTTCTAGCCTTCCTGGTCAACACCGATGTTCAGCCAGACGTTCCCAAGGATTGGGCGGACCTGCTCGACCCGAAATACAACGGACAGGTTGCTCTGTCCGGTGATCCCCGCACATCCAACCAGGCGATTCAGTCGGTGTTTGCTGCGAGCCTCGCCAATGGCGGCTCACTCGATGACCCGCAACCGGGTCTTGATTATTTCGCAAAGTTGAATCAGGCTGGCAACCTCGTCCCGTTGATCGCCAATAATGGTTTGGTCGCCAAGGGTGAGACCCCCGTCCGCATCACCTGGGACTACAACGCGCTTGCCGCGATCGATTCCTTCGCTGGCAACCCCAAGGCGGAAGTAGTCATTCCTGCCTCCGGTCGCTTTGCTGGAGTGTATGTCCAGGCGATCAGTGCCTATGCTCCGCACCCGAACGCTGCCAAGCTGTGGATGGAATTCCTCTACTCGGATGAAGGTCAGTTGATCTGGATGAAGGGTTACTGCCATCCGATCCGGGAGCAGGATATGCGCTCTCGCGGTGTTATCCCGCAGGATCTCTTAGACAAGCTTCCGGATGTCTCCGGCGCAGTTTTCCCCTCGGTCGAACAGCTTGATTCGGCCAAAGCCCTCATCACCGGAAACTGGGATAAAGTTGTCGGTGCGAACATTCAGGCTCCTCCCCAGTAGTTAAGTTATTTGATTGTGCGAGACCCTGCTCCGGCAGGGTCTCGCCATATCCCGTCACTGCGCTGAGGTGAACGATATGGCTCAAATTGCACTTCCCAAACCAAAGGTCAAGCCCGAAACGAGTTGGAAGAACTGGCTGGGGGTAGCGCCATTTTTTCTTTTTGCAATTTTGTTTCTGATCTTACCGTCTTTGCGATTGTTTATCGGCAGCTTCACCGATAGTGACGGAAATCTCACCCTCAAAAACCTGCTCGATCTGATTACCCAAAAAAATATTCTCGATGCCTACTGGCTGAGCATCCGTATCAGCGCAGTGACCGCCATCGGTGGCGGCATCTTTGGATTTTTGCTGGCATACACAGTGACCGTTGGTGGATTGCCGCGACCTTTGCGTTCGGCATTGATCACCTTTTCAGGTGTGGCTTCTAACTTTGCAGGTGTGCCTCTGGCGTTTGCCTTCGTGGCGACCATCGGGCGGACAGGCATTATTACCGCCTTGCTCAAGAATGTTTTTGGGATTAATCCCTACCAACACGGCTTCAATTTATATAGCTTCTGGGGATTGACCATTACCTACATGTATTTTCAGTTTCCACTGATGATTTTGATTATGGCGCCCGCCTTGGATGGACTCAAACGCGAATGGCGTGAGGCCGCTGAAAATCTTGGCGCGACCAATATGCAGTACTGGTCAAAGATTGCTTTGCCCGTGTTGCTGCCCTCGATACTGGGCGCGATGATCCTTCTGTTCGGAAACGCGTTCGGTGCGTATGCCACAGCCTACGCGCTGACGGGTGGTACGCTGCCCATTGTCACGATCCAGATCGGAGCTCAGATCCGCGGCGACGTTCTCCACAATCCCGGCTTGGGCTATGCGATGGCGATGGGGATGGTGTTCATCATGGCGATCTCGCTGGCGGCGTATTCCTGGCTTCAAAAGCTGTCGGAAAGGTGGTTGCGATCATGAGGCGCCTGCGCAGAATCCCCTGGTGGAGCTGGTTCTGGTTCATGCTGGGTGTAATGTATTTCATTCTGCCATTGTATGCCACGCTGCAATTTTCTCTCAGCATGCAAAGGGATCGTTTAAGTTTGCTTGCCTATGAAAAAGCCTTTGCCGACAAGGATTTCATTCAAACCTTTACGTATTCGAATGTGCTTGCGCTGGCAACGATCATCGCAAGCATCGTCCTGATCGTTCCAACCGCCTATTGGATTCGCTTACGCCTTCCGCAGGCGCGGCGTTTCACCGAATTCATTACCTTGATGCCGTTCGTTGTTCCCGCGATCATTCTCGTATTTGGTCTGATCCGGATCTATAGCGCACCGGTAACCGTTCCCTTTACCGATCAGCAATTGTTCCAGCCGCTAACCAATACCCACGTGGGCACCAATATCCTGATTGTCGCGGGTTACATGGTGCTGGCGATGCCCTATATGTATCGCTCTGTGGATACCGGCATGCGTACCGTCGATGTGCGGACGTTGACGGAAGCGGCGCAAAGCCTGGGTGCAAGCTGGTTTACCATTATCTCGCGTGTCATCCTGCCAAATATTCGTGCCTCGCTCCTGAGCGGCGCGTTGCTCACCTTTGCCATCGTTGTCGGCGAGGTGACGCTCGCCTCCTTTTTGGGAGTGAATGCTTTTGGTCCATATCTCTTTTTGCTGGGACAGCACAAAGCTTACGAACCCGCTGCGCTTTCCTTCGTCAGTTTTCTGTTGACCTGGATAGCTATGGGACTGATTCAACTGTTCACAGGCGGTCAAGGGCAAGCTGCAGGCACGCACTAATTCATTCAAGCGAGAAACATCATGGGATACCTGACTCTCACAAACATCTCCAAAAAATTCGCGGATTCCTACGCAGTTGAAGATTTCAACCTGGATATCGCCAAAGGTGAGTTTGTTTCCTTCCTGGGACCCTCGGGTTGTGGAAAGACAACAACTTTGCGTATGATCGCGGGCTTTGAAATCCCAAGTTCGGGCAAGATCACGCTGGGCGGCAACGATATTACAGATAAGGCTCCCAACCAGCGCAATGTAGGCATGATCTTTCAGGCCTATGCCTTGTTCCCCAACATGACTGTTTCACAAAATATTGGCTTTGGGCTGCGCATCCGCAAGGAGGCCGAAGCGGCAATCAAAGAGCGTGTGGAAGAGATGGTCAACCTGATCAACCTTCAAAAACATGCCAATAAATATCCGTTTCAGCTTTCCGGCGGACAGCAACAGCGCGTGGCGCTGGCACGCGCACTGGCGAATCGTCCGCAGGTGTTATTGCTGGATGAACCCCTCTCCGCCCTGGATGCAAAGATCCGCGTCTCGTTGCGGTCGGAGATTCGCGCCATCCAAAAGCGACTGGGGATTACAGCGGTCTTCGTCACGCACGATCAGGAGGAGGCCCTATCCATCTCGGACCGGATCGTAGTCATGAACGAGGGCCACATCGAGCAAGTGGGTACGCCGTTTGAGATCTACAATTTCCCGCTGACGCCGTTTGTGGCCAACTTTGTCGGTTCCCTGAATACGGCGCCCGCGGAAGTCGTTGACCCGGCAAAGGGATTGCTCAACATGGATGGCGTAAAATTTCTTTCTGCAGCAAAAATGAATGGTTTGAAAGCCGGCGATCAAGTTCGTATGGCGATCCGCCCGGAGCGATTCAGTTTTGCTTCTGAAGTCAAGAAGCCAAATATTGTGGATGCTCGCATTGAAAATATCACTTTCTTGGGTTCGGTGGTACGTCTTCATATTTTGATCGGAAATCAAAAGTTTAATATGGACACGTTCAACTATCCGTCTCTCGAGCTCCCTAAGATCGGCGATACAGAGCAGGTTACCTGTTCGAAGGAAGCCGTGCTGATTATCGACACCGCTGAGAAGTAACCCAAAAACAGGTAATCGTGTGGACACGGGTATACTTGTACCGCAACCAAGTAAATCTGGAAGGGTATTCTGCCATACCACTGTAGATAAAATCTAGAGTAACCCTACAATTTTATGGCTTTGCCCCGGCGAAAGAAAGCCGCCGGGGTTGCGGCACTTGTCTACGTTTTTATCTATTGCTTTTTAATGTGAGCATCGTGAGGTGCCTATGATGTCTGTGGTTGAAGAAGTAGTAACAAAAATCCCCGATTGGAAAGACAAAAAAATTTCGATCACGCCTCTCTCGGGAGGCTTGACCAATTCCAATTTCAAAGTGGAAGTCGATGGGACGCCCTATTTTGTGCGCGTGCCCGGCGCTCGCACAGAACTACTGGCGGTCAACCGCGAGAATGAATATTACAATTCCAAGGCCGCCCATGAAGCCGGTGTAGGACCACAAGTCTTGTATTACCTGCCAGAAACGTGTGTGATGGTGTTGGAATTTCTGAACGGCAAAACGATGTCTAAGGAATCGCTAAACCAGCCTGGGATGCCGACCCGCATGGCGCAAGCGATCAAAAAGCTGCACGCGGGTCCGCGTTTTCTGACCGACTTCAACATGTTCCGTCTCACGGAATATTACTTGCAAATTTGCAGCGAACAAGAAATTAGAATCCCGGACGGATATATGGAAAGAATGCCGACAATTGAAACGATTGAGCAGGCGATGGCGGTGAATCCATTAGCGGCTGTGCCCTGCAACAATGACTTGCTTGCCGAGAATTACATCGATGATGGTAATCAACTCTGGCTGATTGACTATGAATATAGCGGCAACAACGACCCAACCTTTGAGTTGGGCAACACTTGCCAGGAGATGCAGTTCAACGATTTGCAGATTGCCGAAGTCTGCGCGGCGTATTTTGGGGAAGCCACGACCGAGAAAATTGCCCGTATGAAATTGAACATGATCATGTCGGATGTTGGCTGGGGATTGTGGGCCGCCATCCAGGCCAAGATCTCCACCATTGAATTTGACTTTTGGGGCTGGGCGATCGAGCGCTGGGGTAGGGCAGTCGAAAAGATGGATTCCGAAGAGTTCAATGGTTGGTTGAGAGATGTGCAATTATCGGTGGTTGAGTAGCCCAGAGCGTCTTTTGTGAAGGGCGTACCGAAACCACCAATATGCAAGAAAACAAAGTGATTTATGAAGCGTTGTGGTCTCGATACGCGCCGCGAAGATCATGCGGGGCTACTCGACCACCGAACATCCTCAAATAGGTGAATGAATGAAAGACTCAGCAGAGATTGTCATTATCGGCGGGGGAATTTATGGGGTGAATATTGCCTACCATCTTTTCAAGCTGGGCAAGAAAGATATTGTCTTGTTGGAAAAAGGCGATATCGCCAGCGGTGAGTCGTCACATGCGGCGGGGGTCGTCACACAATTCGCGACGTCAAAGACGATGATGCAATTCCGCAAGTACTCCATCGAGCTGTACAGCGAACTGGGAATGTTTAACCACGTCGGTAGCCTGCGTGTGGCGTCGAGCAAGGAACAGCTCAAGGAGTTGGAGCGCAGCGTCAGCCGGGCGAAGGCGATCGGCATGGATGTAGAGATCATCTCGCCATCGGAAGCTGTCAAAGTGATGCCGCAGATCAGCGACAAAGATCTTTTTGGAGCAATCTACCTGCCGCGCGACGGACATCTTTCTCCCTATGACACTACAACAGGGATGGCGCGCATTATCCGCGACATGGGTGTGGAAGTCAACACGCATACGCGTGTCACAGGTCTCGAGCTTTCGCCAAAAGGGGAAATTCAAAAAGTAATTACAAATCGAGGCTCGATCAAAACGAATCTCGTGGTCAATGCAGCCGGGATGTGGGCGCCGCGTATCGCCGCCATGGTGGGGGTCTATCTGCCGACGACTCCTGTCGATCACCAGCACATCGCCATTAAAGCTGTCACCGGGCATGAGTTTCCGAAAGACACACCCTGCTTGCGCGACCCGGATAATCTGGTGTATATGCGTGAAGAGCAAGGTGGATTGGTGATTGGCGGCTATGAACCAAATCCGCTGGCACGTTGGATCGATGGCGTACCATGGGAACATGGCAACCGCTCATTGCCAGGCGACTACGAACGCTTTGAGATGTTGCTCGAGGGCGCAATCCGGCGCATCCCGTTCTTGAAGGATGCGGGCATTATCAACCTGACCTGCCATCCCGGCGCCTATACCCCCGATTGCCAGCCGATGCTCGGACCGGTCGCTGGCGCGCGCGGCTTGTGGATGGCAGCGGGGATGTCGCTCAATGGTTACGGCGGTGCAGGCGGGATGGGCAAGCTCATGGCGGAATGGATCATCGAAGGCGAGGCGCCGCAGGATGTCAATGTTTATCGAGCCACACGCTTTGGAAATTATTATTCCAACCCGGAATATGCTGCCGAGCGCACCCGCGAAGGCGTAAAATATTATTACGCACTGAAATTCCCCAATGACGAAAATGAATGGGCGCGCCCGCATCGCGTCAGCCCGGTGCATTATCGTCTGCAGGAGCTCGGCGCGGTCTTCGGAGAAAAATTTGGCTGGGAGCGCGTTCTTTATTTCGAAAAGAATAAGGGTTGGAAGCGCGCCGGTGCAGATCAACGCGAATGGGGCTGGACCAAGCCTCCGTACTTTGCCCGCGTTGGAGAGGAGCATTGCGCCACCCGCGAACGGGTCGCGCTCTACGACCTGACCTCCTTCGGCAAAATCGAAGTGAGCGGATCCGATGCATTGAAGCTGTTGCAGCGTGTCGCCGATAGCAACATGGATAAGCCGATCGGCACTGCCACGTATACACAGTTCCTGAATACGCGCGGCGGTGTCGAAGCGGATGTCACGGTCACGCGCCTGGCGGAAGACAGATTCTGGGTCGTGACCGGTTCTGGATTCATCGGGAATGATCTGGCCTGGTTGCAGATGAAAATGGAGCCTGATGAAGATATTACCTTCCGCGATATCACATTGGATTATGCTTGTCTGGCGCTGTGGGGTCCGAAGGCAAGGGACGTTCTCTCGAAGGCCACGCAGGATGAGGTCACGAATGATGCGTTCCCCTATCTGACGGCGCGATACATTACGATCAATGGCGCCCGCGTTTGGGCCCAGCGCGTCAGCTATGTGGGCGAGCTAGGCTGGGAGTTGTATATTCCCAATTACCGCGCCCTGATGGTTTGGGATATTTTGTTCGAAGCAGGCAAAGAATTCAATATGGAAGTGGGTGGGTATAAAGTCTTGGATTCACTGCGTCTCGAGAAAGGGTACCGCTATTACACAACAGACGTAACGCCTCTGGAGACTCCCTATGAAGCGGGCCTGGGATTTTGCGTGCACTTGAACAAAGGCGATTTTATTGGTAGAGAGGCATTGATCGAAAAGAAACAAGAAGGCATCGCAACCAAGCTTTGTACGCTGGTGTTAGACGGCGAGGAGTTCACACAGATCTACGGCGGTGAGGCGGTTTACAACGAGGGCCAGGTGATCACCCGTGTGCGTAGTGGTGGGTATGGGTACACGGTGAAGAAGAATATTTTATATGCCTACCTGCCCCTTGATCTGACAAAAGCAGGAACCCGCCTAGAAGTGGAATTAATCGAAGGACGTTATCCTGCGGAAGTCACACAAACAGTCTTATATGATCCGAAAGGTGAAAAGCTAAAGGCTTGAATCTTCCTTTTAGAGTTTCGATAGGGCCCAAAGCTCATCGATCCTGCTGCCCATAAACATGACAAAAAAATTATCTCCCCCAAAATATGTTGGTTTTGGAATGTTGACTCCTGTTTCGATCATGGTGCTCGAAAAAATGCCGAAGCGCAATACAGGTGCGGTCGTCAAGGATGTCAACGAGTTTATTTTTGATGATGCAGCCATCGTGGCTTGTTTGCTGCGCCAGTGGAACGTTTCTTCAGGGATGATCGGCACTGCGGTTGGCGACGATGTGCGCGGACATGTGCTTGCCAAGCAATTGAAGGATTGGGGCGTCCAGGGCGAGGTCCGATTTACGGATGCCTATAAGACGCCCATTGAAGTGAACGTATCCGATAAAAACGGCGCTCGCACTTATTTTTGGCAACGCACGCCCGAGATGCTGCGAA
Organism: Anaerolineales bacterium; assembly: GCA_035462205.1. GTDB lineage: Bacteria > Chloroflexota > Anaerolineae > Anaerolineales > Villigracilaceae > Defluviilinea. The sequence continues at coordinate 2,612 of DATHUN010000142.1, read as the reverse complement.
CTCTCGACACGGCCGATCTGTCGCTACTGCAGGGCGCCAAAATCCTGTATGCGGATTGGTACGATGGGGATCACACCCTGCGGGCAATGGATGAGGCGAAACGCCTGAATGTGCCAGTCTTTGTCAATTTGGAGCATGGCCATGAAAAACGGGATGTGCTGCGGAAATTTGCGGAACGAGCCACGATCTGTCAGGCGGTGACGGACGCCGCCCAGATTGGTGGCAAGCAGGCCTTGTTGGGAACCGCACGAAAGTTGTTGAAGTCAGGAATTCAGACGGCGATTATCACCCTGGCAAAAGGCGGTTGTCTTGTCGCAAGAGGGGAGGAGATCGTTCGCGTTTTTGCTCCTTCGGTCAAGGCAGTGGATGCCTGCGGCGCGGGGGCGACCTTCTCGGCGGGATTTATCTACGGGTATCTCAGCAGTTGGGAACTGGAATCTTGTGCCCGTTTCGCGACCGCTGCTGCGACCCTCAAGGTCACCCGCGCCGGGTTGCAAATGTTTCCCATGCCAGACGTTATGGAACTGGCAAGCAGCCTCAAAGTAGAGCGCTGGAGATTCCACAACAATCGCTTTGAGATCATCGAGAGAATCTTGGCTATTCCTGAGCAGTTTGCACGGCAAGGCAAGAGCGCCCAGGAAAAATTCCTACGTGATATTCGTTTCCCGCGCAAACGGAAAATGGACACAATGCAGCATCCGCATGCGCGGCCAAAGCGAAAGATAGTTTAATGCGTCGCTTGCTCGCGGCGGCGAGACTGCCGTGAACAGCGATTGGAGTGACGTATAAAAGTCAGAGGAGAGATATATGTCGTATGCAGAGCTTCTTACACATGAACAGGTACAGCGCATTCATGACGCGTCGCTGGAAATTCTGGAGCAGGTTGGTCTGAAGGTCCGGTATGAGCCAGCGCGCGCCTTGTTTGCCAAACATGGATGCAGCGTGGATTCAGAAACGAATATTGTGAAGTTCCCGCGGGCGGTGGTGGAGAATTACCGCAAGATGACTCCGCCTCAATTCACCTTCGGGGCGCGCGATCCCAAATTTGATAAAACTATTCCGGATGATAGCCCGGTGATTGTCACGGCGAGCTCTGCTCCCGATATCATTGATCCTGTGACCGGCAAGGAGCGCCGGGCTGAATCGACTGACATTGCGCGTATTGCGCATCTGATCAATGAGCTGCCTGCTTACGACATGTTTTCCATCTCCACGCTGGCAGATGACGCGCCAAAAGATCAATTCACAATCTCACGTTTGTATCCCGCACTCAAGTATTGTCTCAAACCTATTCGTGTTACTACAACAGATCATAAAGACACGCTGTCGGTCATGGAGATGGCATACATTGTTGCCGGTGGTGAAGAAGCGTATAAAGAACATCCTTTCCTGACCCATCATTATTGCCCGACCGTCTCACCGCTTTCCATGGATAAGCTTTCCACGGAAAACGTGATGTACTTCGCCGCAGAAGGCTTGCCGGTCTATCCGACCATTGTCCCCAATGCCGGGCTCACGTCGCCGATGTCGATGGCGGGGACACTGGTGCAAGGCAACGCTGAATATCTCGCGACCGTGACGTTGATGCAAATGGTCAAAGAAGGCACACCGACGATTTACGCCACTCTCGCAACAGTAGCCGATATGCGTTCGGGTGCCTACACATCCGGTGCGATCGAGTGTGGCATGCTTCACATGGCTTTCGCACAAATCGCGCGTTTCTACAATGTCCCATGCGGCGGTTATATTGGTTTGACGAATTCCAAGTTGAACGACGCGCAGTCTGGCTACGAGACCGGGATGTCTGGCATGGCTGGCATTCTCAGTGGCATGGATATGTTCAATATTGGTGGTTTGATCGACGCGCTCAAAACCTTCGACTTTGCAAAAGCTGTCATTGACGACGAAGTGGCGCAAATGCTGAAGCGCGTCAAACATGGCATTTCATTCCAAGATGATGATCTCGCTGTAGACCTGATCCAACAGATTGGACCGGGCGGTTCCTATATCGTTGCCAAACACACAATTAGCAGAATGAAAACGGAAGCCGTCATGACGAAGATTGCTGATCGGGATGCACGGACCATCTGGGAGAAGAAAGGTGCCACCGATACGCAAACGCGTGCCATGAACAAGGTCAAAGACATTATGGCAAAGAATCCCACGCCGTTGATATCGCCGGAAGTGGATGCCAAACTGCGTGCAACCTTTCCGGGCCTGGTGGCAGGTGAGTTAATGCCGATTGAGGAACATGTCGCGTAGAGTTCGCATTTTGCTTGGGCTTCTCATCCTGGCAATTTCCATCTCATTATTAATCTGGGGATTCCTCCCGGCGCGGCGCGAGACGCGCATCCAGCCGATTTCCCCTTCGGAGTTGCAGCTCCCCACGCCGGCCTCCTTCTTTTTTCAGCCGATCAAGGTCGCGTGAGCACATCATTTCTTTCTACCTGTCGTTTTTACCCGTTTCTCCTGGCGACCAGCATGCTGCTCCTTGGGGTACTTGCCTGCGGAGGAGCCGCCAGTCCACCCGAGGCAAGTGCTGGCGCGCCAGGGGCGACCGCCCCTGCACCGGTAGAGAATCCTACGAACGTACCTGTCACGGCGCAACCCGC
>DATHUN010000141.1:0-6740 GCA_035462205.1 Anaerolineales bacterium | reverse complement strand
TGGCTTGCCCGGCGATGATCAAGCGGTCGCATTCCTCCAGCTGCCGGATAAATTTTTGATCGTGCTTGCCCAACAATTCGTCCATGGGACCCGTCAGCACCTCGGGACCAATAACCGAATAATTTTCTGTAAAGGGCGTATCCCCTTTGATTACGATGTCGGTCTGGGAAAGGCGGGCGACCGTATGAAAGAAAAGCGCCTCCTCCACGGCGGGAACAAGTGCATGTCCAACGCCTCCCAGCATGGCATGATAGGGCCAGATCGTCAGGGCGTACTTTCCACTCTTGTGCAGCTCCTCAGCATAATGGATCATCATTTGCTGGCCATATTCAGGAGCAATATCGAATTGAGGAGCGAGCGCGGGATTAAATTTCCATCTGCCATCTTGTAATTCCGAAAGGTGAATGTCTGTGTAGGGCGTGGGATGATTGCCAGCTTGATCCACAAAGAAGATCGCATGAAAAACCTGCATCGCCATGTGCGTGTCCATGGTGGCCGTGATCTGGGTGATACTGCCGAGGTTGCGGTAAATGAATTCGCACAGGCGAGCATTATCTTCCACAGCACCGCGGCCGCTGCGGCCGCCCACATACAGCTCAAAGCCGGGGATGCAGAATGTGTTCTGCACATCGATCAGCAGCAGCCAGGTCTTACTCGAATCCGCAGAGGCCGGCTCCAGTTTGTGGAGAGTCGCCCAGTCCCGCGCCTGCCTGGCGCGCTCCTCATACGGGATCTGGCGGATCGAGCCGACCGCGCTCGCCTCAAAAGATTCAGGAATAGGTAAGGGGGAACGATTCATGGATTTCTATCTTTCTTTTCCAAGGAGGTCCATTTCATTGTAGCCACGCCGATGGTTCTGTCAAGTGTAGACCATGTGGTTGACTTTTTAGACTGAAACCTTTACACTACGGAGGGCGTCATAGATTATTGAAGAAACACGGAATTGCCCACACCCTGCTTCGATACATTCAATAATTTATAGCCAACAAGCTAATCAGATGCAATTTTTGGAGGAGAAATGATGACGTCACAGTACCAGTTGATCATGCGGTCCGGTCCTACCCCCGGAGCGGCATATACTCTGGAGGGCGATCAAATTACCATCGGGCGGGATTCCTCGAATGGAATCATGATCAACGATGCGGAAATCTCACGCCGACACGCACGCCTGACCTTTCAGGGCGGGAAGTATATTTTGGAAGATCTCGGCTCCACCAACGGGACCTTTGTCAACGGCCAGCGACTGGCAGGTCCGCGTGTCTTGAAGCCGGGAGAAGTGGTCTCGTTCGGCGAGCAAATCGTCCTGGTGTTTGAAGCGTTAAGCTTTGATCCAGGCGCGACCGTAGTGTCGCCACGGGCTGCGGCGGTTCCATCGGCTTCCAGGCCGGTCATGCCCCCGCCGCCGGCGCCGGTCGATTATGCCGGCAGCGTTCCGGCCAGCCCGGTCCCTGTCGTTACCACCGAAAAGCGAGTGACAATCACCAACAATCCGCTGCCAATTGTGATCGGCGTCGGTGCGCTCTTGTTCCTGTGCATGTGCGGCGGGTTCTTCTGGTGGGTCGATGCGACGTACCGCTGGTGCGTCTTCTTCCCCTTCCTGACTGGATGCTAAAGAATATAGACTGCCCCGCGAGTAAACTGCTCGCGGGGTGTTTTTATTTAATATCGCCGAAAGAACAAGGTTTTCGAAGACAAGCGGTAGAATAGGGATACTTTTGGAGACCTGATTCTGTCATGGAACAACCTGTTGTAAAATCCCCGCGCTGGAGCTCGACAACGAAATTGCTGGTGGGGCTGGTGATGATCGGCATCGTCGCCTTTTTGATTTCGCGCTTTGGAAGCCTGATCACGCCGCTGTTGATGATCTTCATCATCGCCTATTTGTTCCATCCATTGACCGCCATGATCGCCAACGGATTAAGGATTTCGTGGAAGGCATCGGTCAATATTTTGTACGCAATTATCTTCATCAGCCTGATCGGCATACTGACAGTTGGAGGGATCGGGTTGGTGCAGCAGGTGCAAAGCCTGATCGGACAAGTCCAAACCATTATTGCCGATCTACCCAACCTGTTGCAGAATTTATCTGGGCAGGTGTTCCATATTGGTCCGTTTGTTGTGGACATGCGCACCGTCGAGCTCCAGGCGATCACCGATCAAGTGCTCGCTTTTGTCCAGCCGGTGCTCGGACGGACCGGGGCCCTTGTCGGCACTCTTGCCAGTCGCGCCCTGGAGGTGTTCGGCTGGACGTTCTTTGTGCTGCTCGTCTCGTATTTCGTAATGAGTGAAAGCAGTGGATTCCGAGAAGACCTGATTAAGATCGACATCCCCGGTTACACAGAAGACTTCCACAAATTGGGAAACCAGTTAAGCATTATTTGGAATGCGTTCCTGCGCGGTCAAATTTTTATTTTTTTCCTGACCCTGGTGGTCTACGTGATTTTGCTCTCCATCCTGGGCGTGCGCTACGCGTTGGGACTTGCATTTCTTGCAGGGCTGGCAAAATTCCTACCTTATATCGGCCCGACCATCACATGGATGGTCATGGCACTGATAACATTCTTTCAAGCCACCAAGCCATTCCATCTGGAAGATAGACCACTTATTTACACGCTCATTGTCGTCGCCACGAGTTTGGTCGTGGACCAGATCTTCGATAATTTTATAACACCGCGCATCATGGCGCGTACACTCAGGGTGCATCCGGCGGCTGTGCTGGTAACCGCCTTGATCGCAGCAAATTTGCTCGGCATCCTGGGGGTCGTCATCGCCGCGCCGTCACTTGCCACGTTGACCTTGATCGGTCGCTACACCATGCGTAAGCTATTCGATCAAGATCCCTTTCCAGCCTGGGACACCGCGCCGCCACCCGCGATGGGACGCGACTGGACAATGCATTTAAGACGGTGGCGCCAGGTGCTTTTACGGGACCGCAAGACAACTATTCTTTCTGACAAGGAGAAACCAAATGAACAATAATAACAGTGAGCCGCATACCGAGACCATCGCCGAGACCGATAATTTTCTGGCGTGGAAGGCGGAGGAACCGGACGGCGAAACCACGTATCACGTAGAACTGAATAACGTGACTGTTCATTTTTTCGAAGAGGAATGGACTGAATTCTTACAGCTGGTTCGTAACCTCCAATAGTGATTCCAGCAGAGCACGCTGGGATTCAGAGGCGTTCTCTCCATTCCCGAAACAACTCCATGGAAGCAAAATTTGATGAAACGAAAAAATGCCATTACCGATGTACGTGGCATCCTCGTGGGTCAGGCGCAGGATGAGCGCGCCCTGACCGGCTGCACGGTGGTACTGTGCCGCAAGGGTGCGGTAGCAGGCGTGGATGTTCGTGGCGGAGCACCGGGCACACGCGAGACGGATCTGCTCAACCCGGTGAACGTCGTTGAAAAAGTTCATGCGGTGGTGTTGTCGGGTGGTTCATCCTTTGGCTTGGAATCGGCAACAGGTGTGGTCCGCTATCTCGAGGAGCAGAAGATCGGGCTGGATACCGGCGCGGCGAAAATTCCGATTGTTCCTGCCGCGATTCTGTATGACTTGGGACTCGGTCAGGCAAACGTCCGGCCGGATGCCGCCATGGGATACCGCGCGGCAGCCTCGGCTTCGTCTGCTGCGCCTGCCGAAGGAAATGTCGGGGCGGGGACCGGTGCCTCCGTCGGAAAGATGCGCGGCATGAAATACGCCACCAAGTCCGGCATCGGCACAGCCAGCATTGACATCTATGGAGTCGTCATCGCTGCCCTGGTGGCGGTCAATGCGGTCGGAGATGTGGTCGATCCCCATAATGGCAGAATCGTCGCCGGCCAGCAAAATGGTTCCTCCCTGGAATCGATGAAAAACAACCAGGCGCGCTCGGCTGTTAAATCGAACACGGTCATCGGCGTGATTGCCACCAATGCAAAACTGACCAAGTCTGGCGCTACCAAAGTAGCCCAGATGGCACAGGATGGGTTGGCGCAAACTATCCGCCCGGCGCACACCATGTTTGACGGCGATACGATCTTTGCGCTGGCAACCGGCGAACAGGAAGCAGATGTTTCGATGGTGGGCGCCTTCGCCGCCGAGGTGATGGCAGAGGCAATCGTCCGGGCAGTGCAGATGGCTGCTGCCTCGGGAGGATTACCGGGTCTTTTCACCACATGATCATCCAGGCTTCCTTGTAGATATTTGTATAAAATATCCTTGCGAAGGTTTGGAAGCGGCACTGCTTGAATTTCAAGCGCAATCTTCGTTAGGCTTGATGAATCAGTAATTAAAAAAGAGGATGGTCATGGCCATCCTCTTTTCGTTTTCACTTTGTACTTTCTACTTCGTACTCCAGCGCCGGCGACCCCTCATTTCATCTTTCAGGATCAGCGTCATCACCACGCTCACAACGCTGACAATCAAGCCGCCCAGGAAGGCATTCCACCAGACCGGTGGGTCAATGATCAACGCCAGACCAAAGTATTGACCGATGACGCTCGTCAGCCAGAACAGGAAGGTGTTGATCACGAGCGTAAACAAGCCCAGGGTGAGCATAATGAGCGGGCAGGTCAGCAAGCTGATCAGCGGCCGGAACAGGGCGTTGATCAAGCCGAAGATCAGCGCTAGCCAGACGACGGAAACGATTCCGCTTTCCAGGTCGATGCCCGGCAGGATGAGAATTGCCAGATATAAAGCGATGGCATTGATTGCCCAACGAAGAATAAACTTTACCATGGGTGACTCCTCTTTCTTTTGTAATCCTCACCCTCTCATACGAAAAGAGTCCCTGCAAGTTGCGTCAAGCGCGCATCCACAAGAGCGTGCGCCGGATTCGAAAACCGGCAGCCTGGATCGCCCGCGTCATTTCCCCGGCGGGATAGTCCAGGGTGAGCGAAGAATGGTTCGCCAACGTGCGCCGTGCCTGGAGGAGAAGTTGCGTCAGCGCTTCGCCATCCCGGGATTCACTCGCCGCCGTAGGTGGAACTGCGGCAAACAAAGACTCGGACCGGCCTGCCTGAGGCATCCATGCCAGGGTGGCAAGCAGCCCGTCATTGCGGACGGCTGACCATTGCTTGATGTTGAAGTCGACAAATAAAAGATAGACCCAGGTCCACAGGCCGGGTCGCAGGGCGTTGAAGTTCCAGGAATGGTACCAGTTCAAGTCCTCTGGATAGAGGCGGCGCAGCCAATCCTGCTGCTGGGGCCAAAAGCGTGGCGCACGCGGCACAATTTGGATATCGGTCCTCGGCACGGACAGGAAGTGATCGGGAATGCCGTACCAGGTGGTGCGGCGGGCGATCTCCTGAAACCCTAGTCCTGCATAGAGCTGGATCGCGCCGGGGTTGTCGTCACGGACGTGCAGCCAGACCGCCGCGGCATTCTTATCGTGAGCTTGTTTCATGGTCCGTTCGGTGAGCGCCCGCCCAATTCCTCGACGACGATAATCGGGATGGGTTGCCACGTTGGCAATCAGGTAGACGCGCTTGCCGTGGTCGCGGAACGGAATCAGACTCGCATTACCCACGATGCGCCCGTCCTGCTCCCAGACGTAGCCCATCAGCGGCATGGCAGCCGTCTCGGTCATGTGCGATGCCCAGCTCAAGAAGCTGTCGTCGCGGCTGGCGCGGCGCATGTCCGAAAGGTAGCGCTGCCCGTCATTATCCATCGTGGACGAGAAGCACAGCTCGATCAGGTCCGCCACGGCCGGCAGATCCCGCAGCACATTCAGGGGACGAATGTACGGGTAATCGCTGACCTTGACGGGGATGGAAATAGAGCTCATTAGGCTAAATTATAGCGCAGTGCATGAGTGAAAATACTTGCAGGGATATAGTCTTTTTAAGATTTGCTCGGCGGGAAGCGGAAGAATTAGGAATGATAATGAATTGCAAAGCCGCTGCCTGCGAAATGGATATACACTACGCGCCGGCTCGTAGGCCATCCCGCATTGCCTGACGGCTGACGAAGGCTGAGTGGCATCCAGGAACGATTTGCAAAACTGGAAAACCTTAGCCACGCCCGGGGGCAATTTGCAATGATTTTCTTTTACAATGCAAAAAAGTACACAAGATGAACACAGGATGCACGAAAGTACATGAGAATACAGTGAGCTCCAGTGGAGCCTCCTGAACCGTCGAAGAAGGAAGTATGCCCAGAGTCAGATTTAGTCCCCTGGTGGAAGAGATCCACGGCACGCTGTACGATCTGGTATTCAAGCGATCCCCAAAAGGCAACATGATCGCCACTAAGCGCCCGGACATATCCAAGGTGAAGTGGAGCGAGGCGCAGCAGAACCAGCGTCAGCGCTTCAAGCAGGCAAGCGCTTCTGCCAAGGCGGCCATGGCGAACCAGGAGGTGCGTGCCATTTATGAAGCAAGGGCAGCCAGCGAAAACAAATGTGCCTACTATCTAGCGCTGTCCGATTACTTCCAGGGGAAGGATTTGCTCTCGAAGTAAGGCATGCGCGGTGTGGATCTCAGGATGTTTGGTTGTCGATTTAGCATAAGCCGGCTATTGATTTTAGGCGTTTGAAGGTCTATACTTTTTGCAGTCTAAGTAACGTAAAGGTACTTAACCGGACACTTTCCATATAAGACCCCAAATAAGAGTCTTCGGCGGACGCTGTCCACATAAGACATAGTTAGGCTGGCAGAATGGAAGTTGAGGGTATATTGTGACAAAGAGAGAGGATGAGGAACTCTGTAGATTAATATTCGATACATTCCTATTGACACTCTTTGCGCGAGACGAA
>DATHUN010000140.1:0-2742 GCA_035462205.1 Anaerolineales bacterium | reverse complement strand
AAGGCATCCAGCGATCACTTTGTACGTGCTTACAATCATACCTATGGGCTGCCCACAATCATCACGAATTGCTCCAACAATTATGGCCCGTACCAATTCCCTGAGAAGTTGATTCCGCTGATGATCCTGAACGCGCTGTCTGGCAAAGCTCTCCCGGTGTACGGCGATGGCGCGAACGTGCGCGATTGGATTTACGTGGAAGATCACTGCAAGGCGGTCCGGCTGGCATTTGAAAAAGGCAAGCCTGGCGAGACATTCGCTGTCGGTGCAGACAACGAACAGAAGAATATTAATCTGGTCAACCAGATTTGCAGCATCCTCGATGATATTGCGCCGCCGGTGGAAATCCCGGAACTACGCGAACGCGGCTTGAACAGTTATCGCGAACTCATCCGCTTCGTCACGGACCGGCCCGGTCACGACCGGCGCTACGCGATCGATTCCGCCAAGATCACGCGTGAGCTGGGCTGGCAGCCCGAGGTCGGGTTTGAGGTGGGTCTGCGTCGCACGATCGAATGGTATTTGTCCAATCCCAAATGGGTGGACCAGGCGAGTGGCGGCTCCTATGGCGAATGGATCGAGAAGAACTATGCCTGGCGCGCCGGGAAGGAGTCCAAATGAAGGGAATTATTTTAGCAGGCGGTAAGGGAACACGCCTCTATCCCTTAACGATCGCGATCAGTAAACAGATCCTACCCGTCTACGACAAGCCGATGGTCTATTATCCGCTTTCCATGTTGATGCTGGCGGGTATACGCGAGATCTTGGTCATCAGCACACCGGATGCCCTGCCCGGTTTTCAACAGTTGTTAAAAGATGGCTCGCAGTGGGGACTGAAGTTTGAATACGCTCCGCAGCCAGAACCGCGCGGGTTGGCAGATGCCTTTTTGGTCGGCCAGGAGTTCATTGGCGATAGTTCCGTTTGTTTGATGCTGGGCGATAATATTTTGTACGGGCAGGGTATGGTGGCACTCCTGCAGGAATGTGCCGCACTCGAGCAGGGAGCCATAATTTTCGGTTACAAGGTCAATGACCCACAGCGTTACGGTATCGTTGAATTTGACGAACATGGAAATGTGTTGAGCCTCGAGGAAAAACCCAAAATACCGAAATCCAATTTTGCGGTGCCTGGCATTTATTTTTATGACAATCAGGTTGTGGAGATCGCTCAGAATCTCCAACCCTCTGCACGCGGCGAACTGGAGATTACAGATTTAAACAAAATATATTTGGAACGCGGACAATTAAAAGCGAAGATGTTCAGCCGCGGTATCGCCTGGCTGGATGCCGGGACCCATGATTCGCTCCTGCAAGCCTCGATGTTCATCGAAGCGATCCAGCAGCGGCAGGGCTTGATGATCTCCTGCCCGGAGGAAATTGCCTATCGCCTGGGATATATCACGAAAGAGCAACTGTGCGAGCTGGGAGATGCTCTTTCGGGAAACTCGTACGGGGAATATCTGCTGGATATTGCCAAACAACGTATCTGAGGACATCATGCCAGAGCAGTTTTCCTATCAAGAAGGGGACGGGTACACGTTTGAACGATTTATATCGGCCGAGGATGTGCGCCAATTTGCCTCGATCGTCGGCGACCTCAACCCGATCCATCTCGATGCCGAGTTTGCTGAAAAAAGTTACTTTAAGCAGCGGATCGTCCATGGTGCATTCCTTGCCGGTTTGATCTCGAAAGTGCTCGGCATGGATTTCCCCGGGCAAGGGACCGTGTATATTTCACAAAACTCTGTGTTCAAGCGTCCGGTGTACGTGGATACGACGGTCACCGTCCAAATCAAAGTAACCCAGGTCATCGCAGAAAAACGCAGGCTGGTTTTGGATACCATCATTCTCAATTCCGAAGGAAAGGTTTGTCTGGCAGGCTCCGCAACTGTTTGGTTGCCATAAAGTTTGTTCAAAACCAGGGGAGAAAGTATAGCAATACAAAGATACTATAATGCCTTAATATCTAACAAATGAGACAGCCTTCTCCCTCCACGTTCTGGCGCTTTATATTTGCAACAGTTTCCTTATTTGCCCTGTTTGCATTCTGGAGTCTTGTGGAGACAACGCGACAGCTGGGTATCCTGGTTTCCAGCAGCAAGCCATGGATCGGCTTGTTCGCTTTGATGGCTGCTTTTACACTTATGATGCTGTTCTTGCTGGTTATCAGTTTTACCAAGAGTGGAGAGCGCTTAAATGCAACTTTGGAACCCATTTTAGCCGGAACACAATATCAAAAGTTATTGGGCATATTATTCGTAGCCATTGGTCTGTCAGGCTTTGCCTGGTTCACGTCCAATTCCTATTTCATAGGGATCTTGGGAAATGCAACTGGTGTTCGCTATTTGCTCGTGGTCGTATTCTGTCTGACCGGGATGTGGGGAATCAAAATAATCCGGCCCAAAACAGCCTGGCTAACTGCGCTCCTTATCGCTTTGCTCGGTCAATCGATCATTCAACTAATTTTGTTTTTCTTCACGCAGGTCACATCCTATCCATTTGCAATGGGGTGGTCGGAAACCAGTCGCTTTTATTTTCCTTCCCTGTTTCTTTCGGAGAAAGTTTACGGCCAAAAGTTTCCGTGGCCCGTTCTTCATCCCACGTTACATCTTTTGCTAGCACCGCCTTATTTATTTGATGCGCCCTTGTGGTTTCATCGTTTCTGGCAGGTGACACTACGCTTTGTGCTGATTGGCTTGATTGTTCCGCCATTGCTCAAGCGATTAGAAATACAAAGTCGTG
>DATHUN010000139.1:0-18953 GCA_035462205.1 Anaerolineales bacterium | reverse complement strand
GAGGATATGGCACACCTGGGAGAACGGCTGATCCTTGCACCCTGGCTGGAAACACAGCGCAACGAAATTGAGGCTGTACTGCCACCTCTGGAGATGCCGCGCATTGGAGTGATCGACAATGGCAAGAACCATGCCCCACAGAATCCTGATGTGTCACCATCATCCGCCGGCACGGTGGGCGAAACGGGCAGCAATTTGGATGAATCGCTGGAATGGCTCGTCGATGAAGCTGCGCGCGACAGTTTCCCAGCCAGTGATCCACCGTGCTGGACCTTAGGACGGGAGCAGCCTGCGGAAGATCCCTCGTTGAGGCAAATCAAGAAGGAAGGCTAAGATACGTTTGCAATCCACCAGGTGAATTATTTACTCAGTGAAGGAGATGAAACGATGTATGCGAGAGTCACAACTATTCAAATTTCACCCTACCGGCTGGATGAAGCCATCGGAGTCCTGAAGGAACAAGTCGCGCCGACCATTCAGCAACAAAACGGTTTTAAAGGTTACCTGATGTTTGTAGATCGAAGCACAGGGAAAAGTATCAATGTCACATTGTGGGAAGACGAAGCGGACCGTGAAGTCACCGGTTCCAATAGTTCATACTACAGGGAAGCGATCGGTAAGGTTGTGCCTCTTTTGACGGATGCTCCACTGGTTGAAGATCTCGAACTTGTGATTCAGATCTAAATTCAAGCGAGAATCTATATCGCTTATGAACGGAGGCTGTGATGACCTATGATACTCTTCCTGCGCCGGAAATCATCGAGCACACTGTGGAGTCGGTCAATGCTCGCGGCATTCACGCCGAGTTAGTAGATACAAAAGAAGCGGCTTTGGAACGTGTCCAAGCGCTCATTCCACCCGGCTGTGTAGTGATGACGGGCGGTTCTGTAACGCTGCAACAGATCGGTTTTGAAGAGATATTAATCAGCGGTAACCATCCCTGGCGCAATTTCAAGGCAGATCTGCTCGCAGAAAAAGATCCAGTAAAACAATCCGCTATGCGTCGGCAGGGAGCGCTTGCTGAGTTTTATCTCGGCAGCGTAAATGCGCTCGCGGAAACGGGAGAACTCGTTTTTGCCAGTGGGAGTGGTAGTCAACTCCCGGCCTATGCTTTTACCAGCCGCAATGTCATCTGGATCGCCGGGACGCAGAAGATCACACCGACACTGGAAGATGCTTTGCGACGAGTTCGGGAGTATGTTCTCCCACTGGAAGATCAACGTCAGAAAAGCCTGGGGAACAAGGCAGGTAGCCGTATTAATCGAATCCTGATCATCGAGGGGGAACCAGCCTACCTTCGCCGCAATCTCACACTCATTCTGGTTAATCAGGTTCTGGGGTTTTGAAGTTCTGTATTTGAGAACAGGAAGTTTGTAGCGTCCTGATTTGAGCACCACTCTTGCTTTACCGAGGAATGATTCAATTCACTGACGCGCTGGTAAACTCAGGCATCTTACGTTCGCTTGTTGTTGGGTTTGCTTCTGTCGTTGAGCACCATTGTCGTTGCCCTCAACGCATAATTAACCTATAAGTCACTAGTTGATATGTGTCTGCTCCATAGAACATGTATTGGTATAAGGAGAGGTTTTTATGCTGCAGCGTTGCAGTATCAGGAATATGGAAACATGTTCATACACGAATCGGATCGTCGACTGAAAGGAGGAAGAATCTGAACTTGTTGCACCTACAGATTCAAAATAATTATGGGCAAAATACGTGTTGTAGGACCAAGGATTGAAGTGGCTGAGGCAAAGGCTTTGCTAGAAGCGGGCGAGGCGGTGATTCTAGATGTCGTCGCTTCACGCGTGTGGCCAAGTATGACCCGTACCATTCCGGGATCGATCCGCATTCCCCCTGAGGAAGTCGAAAAACAGTTCAGTCACTTGCCTGGCGATAAAACTATTATCGCCTACTGTACCTGACCGGATGAATTTACTAGCGCCCGTGTGGCGTCGTTCCTGGAGAAACAAGGGTATCGTGCCTTTGCCTTGAAGGGTGGTTATATGGCATGGTACAAAGCCGGCTTCCCAATCGAGCGTAAAGAGGCTACTGCGGCGTTGCCTTTGGAGGCATTGTGTCCTGAGTGTGGAGAGCCAATGGAGACACATTCAGACCATTGAAGCCGCGGGGAGCTTTGGCTGAAGATTCTCTTAACAGCGAAAACCCGCGAAACACGATCAGCCTGCGGCCGCCAGTGACAGCTAGACTCAATTTACCGTCCCGTTATGCGCGCATAAGACCTCACATCGCCACAGTGCGACCCTCATTCTGCTTACTCGGGTCTCAGGGTTTTGAGCTTATTCCCTGACAGGAAAGGTCATCAGGGTTGAGGCAGCATCCACTTATTGGGCTGTATAACCACCGTCGACCAAATGGTAACTGCCGGTGATAAACGCCGCATCGTCGGAGGCCAGGAAAATGATTAGAGCGGCCACCTCTTCGCTCGTGCCCAGGCGCTTCATCGGATGCAGATTGATAAGCAGCTGCATAGTTGCTGCATCCAAGCTTGCGAGCAGGGGGGTTTCGATATATCCCGGGCCGACACTGTTAATACGAATGTTGCGCGTTGCATACTCAATGGCGGCGGCTTTTGTCAGCCCGCGCACTCCATGTTTGGCGGCGACATAGGCGGGGCTGTTCGCAGTGCCAACCGCGCCAAGGATCGAGGCAACATTGACAATTGCGCCTCCTCCGCGCGCCAACATCGCCGGGATCTGATACCGCATACCGTAGAAGACGCCATTCAGGTTGATATCGATCACACGCCGCCAGCCGTCGACCGGGTATTCACCTGTCGGACTCAGCGGGCCGCCAATGCCAGCGTTGTTGACCGCAATATCCAGTCCGCCAAAGGTATCCACGGCGAACTGAACCATCGCCTCTACAGAGGCCGCATCTGTCACATCGGTTCTGATCGCTTTTGCCGAACCGCCGGCATCTCCAATAGCCGTCGTGACGCGTTCCGAATCCGCCTCATCGATGTCCGCCACGACGACCTGGCCGCCGCGCGCCGCGATAGCCCGGGCTACCGCCTCTCCGATGCCGGAGGCGCCTCCGGTCACGATAGCAACCTTGCCGGCAAAATCCTGACGTTGGTCTGCCATTGGTAAATTCTCCTTTCTAAAAAGAAAAAAACACTAGAGGATCTCTCCTCTGTCGCGCTGTTTTGGAGAGCTGCCTCACGCGCAGCCTGTACAACGAAACAGATGTCACACCGGACCGACGCAGTCACTGCCAGCGCGATCAGCTCACCCATCTTTGCACCCGGCAAATCACGTTTCTTCCCTGCCTCGCCCAGGGTACGGTAGCCGCGGACTTTATCTACGTTGGCGCGCCCGATTTCGGCAATGCCCTTACGAACTTGGTCGTTACAGTCATTCCATTTGAAGCCTCCTCCAATTTCATTTTGTTCATTCAAGATGCTCATCCTGATGCGTGCCCGTCGTCTCTGGACGCTGTCCGACCAGCCATGTGCGCGCATCTGTTGCCGCGCTGCTGGTGGACTGCCAGATAATCGGCTCTGCTTCATAAGCATGCACAGGTCCTGTTAGCTTCAGGCTATCGGAGCGCATGATTTGATCATAGGCGGTCTCACTCAAGCCTGAAAGATACAACCGCCCGCCGACATTCCTGAGCTTTTCCGCGTAATCGGACAGCACATCGAGCAGGGTCGCGCCGAGGCTGCTGTAGCCTCGCATCCGCAGGACCACTACCGGGTTCTGTGTGCTAACCGGCGTTGGCAATTGTCGTTCGAGCGTGCGAGCACCTGCATAAAAGAGATGACCATAAATATCGAGCACTGTGACCTCGTGACTTGCTAACTGCTTTGGCGCCTTATGTTCCTCGATCTGGCCGTCAGGACGTTTAACCAGTTGCACGAGCGAAACGTCCCTCGAGGAATGATTGATATAGAGCAGCGCGGAGAGCAGGACGCCTAACCCCACGGCGAGCTGGATTGACAGAACCAGCGTGCCGATAAATGTCGTGAGAGCAGCGAGGCGCGATGGCCAGCCTGTCTCCCAGACAGCCTCTATGTCAGATGGCTTGAGGCTGCGAAAACCTGCCAGGATGAGCAACGCGCCCAAAGCCGGCATGGCAATGTATCCGACGAGGCCAGGGATGATCAGCACGATCACCCCCATCCATAATCCCGTAAAGATCAGAGCCCAGCGAGTGCGCGCACCGGCAACCAGCGCGAATGAAGTGCCACTGAGAGAGCCGCCTACAGGCAACCCGCGGAACAAACCGGAAGCGATGTTGGCGGCTCCCTGCGCTACAATGTCTCGGGAAATACTGCGCGGCGCGCCATCCGGATTGGGGACGCTCTGACTGACACCTGCGCCCTGCACAAGAATAATTGCAGCAATAGACAGCGCTCCGCTCATAACACTGAGCAACTCTGAAAGTGCTGGCAGGACTGGCGTAGGGAAACCACGCGGAATTTCACTAATATCTCTCACAATCTCCACCGTGTCCCATTGGAACAAGAGCACCAACAGCGATGGAATGGCAATCGCGACGATACTGGCGAAGTGACCCAGCCGGGTGCGTGACAACGTTACTGCAAGAATGAGGGTAAGGACTGCGAGCGCAAGCGACCACAGATCGATCTGATTGATATGCAGCAACAGATCAAGCGCCTGGGTAAGTTTATTGCTGCCCTCTGCCTGATAACCGACCGCCGTCGAAAGCTGGCTGAGGATCAATAACATCGCCAGTCCTGCGAGAAAACCGGTCATCACCGAGTAGGATACAAAACGGGTTAACTGTCCGAACTTCAACAGACCGAATAGGATCTGGAACACACCGATCAGGATTACCATCAGGAACAGCGCGCTCTCACGGCCCTCAGCGGGTAGATTGATGAGCGCTTGGCCGGCTGCGAGCGAGGCAGCACTCGTGGTCGTGACCATCATCAACTGCGTGCTCGAAAAAATGCCACCCACGAAAGGGCCCATGAGACTTGCATACAAGCCGTATACGGGGTTGACGCCCACCAGCAGGCTGTCTGCCATCCCTTCCGGCACATTGCCGATGGCGCTCGTCAACCCGGCGATTACATCCTGGCGCAGCTTGCCAGCGTGTGCTAAGCGCGGCTCCGCATAATTCGCCACGGCTTCACGCAGCCGGCTAAGGCCAGGTTGCTCGATCTCCGGTTCTACAGGTGGTTTTGACGCAGTATCCATCCTCGCTAGCCTTTATTTTCATGAAGAGCTTCGCCTGGCGGTCTATCACTCAACGGAGATCCCTCGCTTTGACTGATCAGCCATTCCTGTGCATGGGCAATGGCTGCACGAGTGGACTGGCCCCGGATTGCTGTGGCATCGTAGGTGTGCACATGCTTCGCATGACTGAGCTTCCCTGCGCGTCTTAACTGTTGATACGCAAGCTCGCTCATCCCGCTCAGATATAACCTGCCATTCACCTCTTTGAGCTTCTGGGCATACTCGGCAAGCACGTCGATCAGTGTAGCGCCCACCTTCGTATGGCCGCGTAAGCGCAGGATCACCACCGGGTTGCTCGCGCCCTTGGGCGAAGGCAGCAGGCGTCCAAGAGTTCGGGCGCTCGCGTAGAAAAGCTGTCCATAAATATCCAGGACCGTAATCTGATGATCTTTCAAGTGCTTCGGACGCTTGTGCTCCTCGATCCTTCCATCCGGGAGTTCCACCAGCTCCACGATCGAGATGTCAGCGGAGGATTCATATAGGTAAAGCAATGCAGACAGTATGACACCGATCGCTACGGCAACTTCGACGGGGAGTGTAAGAGTTGCCAGGAAGGTGCTGATACTCGCCAGTCGAGACGGCCAACCGATCTCCCAGATCTGCAGCCACTCCTGCGGTTTGATTGTCTGAAGACCCGCGTAGATGAGTAGAGCTCCCAGGGCAGGCATGGCAACGTACCCAATCAAGCCCGGTGCGAGCAGTACAAGGAGCGCCATCCACAAGCCTGAAAGGATCGCCGCCCAACGCGTCCGGGATCCGGCCACGACACTTAGAGCTGTGGAGCTCAATGACCCGCCCACAGGCACACCGCGGAACAATCCCGCAGTAAGATTGGCTGCTCCCTGGGCGATAATGTCGCGTGAAACGCTGCGCCGCGTTCCGTCCGGGTTCGGGACGCTCTGGCTGACGCCCGCACCCTGCACAATAATGATCAAGGCGACCGCCAGCGCTCCCGTAATCATGCCGGGAGAAAGATCGGAAAACGACGGCAGGGAAATCTTGGGAAAACCACGTAAAATCTCACCCACATCTTGGACCGTTTGTACGCTATCCCATTGCATCAGTCCAACCAGCAGGGACGGGATGATAAGGGCAACCAGCGTACCCAGGTTGCCCAATGGAGTGCGGGGAAGAATAATAATCAGGAGCAAGGTAATGAGCGCTGTAACAATCGTGAGCAGGTCAATTTCCCTGATATTGGCAATCACGCTCAATGCCTGCGAGAGCTTGTTCGAGCCGGTTGCTCCGATGCCTGTGACCGTCGTAAACTGGCTGAACACCATCAGTCCGGCGACACCGCTCAGGAAACCCGTCATGACGGAATAAGAAACAAAGCGGGTCAACTGCCCGGCGCGCAGCAGACCCAGCACGATCTGAAAAACACCGATCAGCACTACCATGAGAAATAGAGCACGGTCCCGTGCCTCTCCGGTTAAGCCGCCGAGCGACTGATTGGTTGCCAGGGCTGCGGCGCTGGTGCTGCTGATTATTATCAGCTGGGTACTGGTGAAGAGCGCGCCTACGGCCGGCCCGATCATGGCAGCGTACAGCCCGTACAGCGGGTTGACGCCCGCCAGGATGGCGTTTGCCATCGCGTCGGGCGCACTGCCGATGGTGCTGTTTACCCCGGCTAGCGCATCTTGGACGAACGTCTTACGGGCTGGTAAGCCACGCTGTGCAGCATTGGCGACTGCTTCTCGCAACCGGCTAAGGCCCGGCTGTTCGACCTCAGGTTCCGGTTCGGATACTTGTGCAATGTCCATGGGTCGATTGGCGAGCTGTCGTCTCACTGCAGCTCGATGCGCATGGTCTGGACTCCATCCTGGACAGACACGTTGACGACTCGCAGCTCGGACTTGCGCGGAATCACACTGATGCCGCCGCTTCGCTTGAGATACGCCAGTTGCACGCGCTCGGGGTCGGTCAAGTGACTCTCGATCCGTACTGCCTCTTCCAGGTCTTGGCCGACACACTTGTCTTTCGTAATCCTTTTCTTTGAACATTCCCATCCCTGATCAGCAGAACAGGATTTCCTTTCACCAGCATCCCAAACCGTTCGGACGAATAGGCAATCGCTGCGATCAGCCAGTGGATTCCAACCAGCATAACACCTGCTGCCACTATAGGCAGGAAGGGTGCGGACCCATTGATCGCCCGGCTCATGATGGAGCCCAGCGTAATGGCGACAATGGCATCGAACGCGGTTGCCTGACTGAGAAAGCACTCGTTGCCCACCCGCACGATCGCCAGCGTGGCAGCATAAATCAGGACCGTACGGAGCGCCATCTGCATGGCGTTCACATCTTGCACATCGAGCCCCAGCCCAAGGAGATCCTTAAGCATTCTTATGTCTCCTTTTCTCTGTATCTCACCTCGCGGGTACCGAACATATTAAGATCAAATGGTGGACGGTCTTCGCCAATCTCATGCTTGATCAATGCATGGAGTTTGCCAAGCATATACTCCACCAGTGCTGGTTCGTAGTTTGGATGGTCACGGCGTCCAATATTTTGCAGCTCGCCCGGATCATGAACCAGGTCATAAAGGCCCACGTCGCTGGTGGCATACAGCTCCTCCAGCGTGAAAGGATTGCCGTACTCGAGCGGGCTGAACCAGCGCACCAGCTTGTACTGTCCATCCACTACGCAGCGGAAAAAAGTGCGCTTGCTGAAATCGGGCGCGCCGTATTCCTCGCCCACCGCCTTAATCTGCTGCTCGGCGTCAGTAAACTCATTGCCTGGCGACAGATCCATCGTGCTTAACGCCGCGAACGCTCCTGTCTGCGCATACACCAGGTCAAGGCTTTGCAACAGGTCGCTGCAATAGAGCACACCATCGCCGGGTGCATTTACGCTGCCGCGAGGACCGTCTGACTCCGGGTTGAGCATCGCACTTTTCAGACTGCGCCCTTTCAGGTGAGGGTAGCGCGTGCGAATCTCGCCTTCACTCAGTCCGGCAAAATCCAGCAGTGTGGGTGCCAAGTCGAGGTGTGATCCGACGGCTGTGGTCCGTTTACCTTTGGGTCCACCCGGTATGCAGGCGGTCAAATTGACAATCGCCGCCTCGTCGAAGGCGATTGCGCCTTTCTGCTGAAGCCGGTGCGCGCCGTTCATCTCCCCATGATCGCTCGTGAAAAGAACTATCGTGTTGTCCCACAGTCCCTGGCGATCCAGTGCCTCGAGGACTTTATTGAACTGCTCGTCCACCAGACGCATACAATTCACGAGGTAGTTGCGTCTCTTAATCCAGAGATCAGGGCGATCCTCCGGAACGTGACCATAGGTAGCATCGATGGCTTTACTGTAGGCCGTTACACCGTAGGGGTGCTGCGTAAGATCATCCTCAAAATTGTCCGGCAGACCGACATCCCATTCCTTTTCAAACCAACCGAGACGCTGCTGCGGGGTCTTGAGTGGCCCCATCCCACCCGGCGGCATTTCAACGGGGTCGGGCAGATAGAACATGATGTCATGTGGGTTGACGAGACTGCACACCAGGAGCCAGGGCTGGTCCAGGGTGGGAGCCTTGGTTTCCAGCCAGTCTACGGTTTCAAAAGCAGCAGTGCCGTCGAGCTTTGCCCCTTCAAGGGGTGCACCGTACATCTCGCCCCACTGCTGGAAGTCGGAGAACCCGTAGTCTTCGAGTGCATCTTCGCTATGCGCCAGCCACGAAAGGTGCCACTTGCCCTTGAAAGCAGTGTAGTAGCCCTGGTCGCGCAGCATGTGGCCGATGGTCGGAATCGCATGAGTCAGTTCTTCGATCCAAGCCTGGTTTGTGTTCTCCTGTGCGCCGGTGAGGTTGGCATGCGCGCCCGTCCACATCGTCGCCCGTGAGGGAGTACAGATCGGGTTGCTGCAATACTGGCGGTCGAAGCTGACACCTTGTGCCTCTAGCCGCTCCATCGCCGGAAAAGGCACATCATCAGGCAACTGCATATGAGTTTGCCACTGGTCCATGCACAGGATCAGGAAATTGGGCCGGTTCGGGCGGTTATCGTTAGGCTCATTTGTTGCCATCTTTTCTTCCCTTCCCTATTTCGGAACTCTTGGGTCAGCCAGGCTGACCTGCGGGTTATCGCGGCTGAGAAATCGAGCAAGAAACAATAGCATTACGATTCCCAGTGTATTGGCCAGCGTTAGCATGACCAGGACATTCGGATCATCGAAATTTTGCGCAGCGATGACCAGCCCGGCAGCCGTATTACGTTGTGCCGTGCCCAACGCGCCTACATCCTCGTGATGGTCTCTCCCCTTATTTAGCAAATAGCCGATCGCGAAGGCTGCCAAAACAATAACCAAACCGACAAAAATCGCGCCTGTTCCCACGATCTCTATTATGCGCGGGAAGTAGCCGATCAGGGTTGCGACGAGCACGACATAAAGGGCGACATTTCCCAATTTCCCCACCCAGGACCGTACAGCTTTGGTGAAATTCGGAAGAAATTTGGCTACAACCATTCCAATGCCAATAGGCAAGAGCAGCTGTAGCAGCAGGGAGCGCGCGATCGCCCAGGCATCCACGCTGACGCCGGTGAGGATCAAGGGCAGCACAACCGGCACGTAGAGGACGGTAACCACCATGAGCAGCATCATGGTCGCGGCGCCGAGCGCCATCTCATGTTGGGCGGTCTGGGTCAGTTTAATCAGGAACGGCGCGCCGGCGCACAAACCAAAAATAAGCAGTCCCGCCTTGAGCGCCGGGTCGAACGTCATTAAGTGCAGGAGCAGGATCGTTACCAACGGCACGAGAATAAAGTTGGCGAGCAGCATCTTCAAAACAAAGGTCAACTCTCTGAGGTGCTCGAAGATTTGAGATGGCTTCTGAGTGAGACCCACGTTCAGCATGGTAGAGATGACAAAGATAGGGACGGTGATCTGGACCACCCGGATAAAGAACTCAAACACGGTCCGCCTCCTGTCCCCTCGCGGTTTGTGGCCGGGCGATACAACGGAAACCGATGTGAGACGTTGATGTATCAATGGACTCGCCCTGACGCGCCGCGGGCCGGTAACGCAGACAGTAATTCGGCGCGCAGAGATGAGAGCCACCCTTCACCACCTTGCGAGGGATGGGAGCGTCTGGCAGGTTCGATGCAACACTGAATTCGGGGGAGTCGACGCGTGGATTACGCGGTGCACAACACGATTTGGCAGGCTCGCCGGGGTGACGCGGCCGAAAGAAGTCGCTGGTCCATTCCCACACATTGCCTGCCATATCGACAAGTCCGTATCCATTTGCCGGGAAACATCCAACCGGCGAGGTACCTTCATATCCATCCTCTTTGAGGTTCTGCCACGGGAACTCGCCCTGCCATGTGTTCGCCATCAAACGCCCGTCCGGTATAAATTCATCCCCCCAGACATACTTCGCGCCGTCCAGCCCGCCGCGCGCTGCAAACTCCCATTCCGCCTCTGTCGGAAGATTTTTTCCCGACCATGCCGCGTAGGCCTCAGCATCCTCATAGGCAATATGAACAGCCGGGTGATCTTCACGCCCATCCAGTGTGCTTCCACGTCCTTCCGGGTATTTCCAACTGGCGCCCGGCACATACGCCCACCAGAGGCGGTGATCGCCAAGGCTGACCTGGTGCGGCGGGCGTCGAAAGACAAGCGATCCCGGTATAAGCAAAGACGGATCAACTCCTGGATACTCCGCCGGGTCGGGGGAGCGCTCGGCGACCGTCACATATCCCGTTGCCTCAACGAAGCGCCCGAACTCAGCATTCGTGACTGGATGTTCGTCCATCCAGAAGCCGTCCACAGTGACTTGGTGGACCGGCTGCTCCTCCGGATAAAAATCTTTCGATCCCATCCGAAATGTACCGTCAGGGATCCAGACCATACCTGGGAAAGGCGGAGGCAAAATAGGTCCTTTGTTATGCAAGTCTGCGTGCTCCTAGTCCTTTGCAGCTTCATGAATACTATTTTGTTGTGCAGTGAAACTCTTTGGGGTCGGGCCCGGTGAGGCCCATGCGAGGGAAGCGATATTACGTAGTCTAGTTAGCGTACCCGAGAATTTGGCGTTATTTTGGTTTAGCTGAGGTAGCAATTACAGCCAGCTTCTGGCTCCGTTCTACGAATCACTATGCTTCGGCCGCGTATAGGTAATATTATATAGCTTAAACAGTCCGTTAGTAGAGAAAATTTTGGGAAAATCCGCTATCTTAGATGCCAGTACGAATATCGGGAACGAATTCTTCATCAAGGCATTTTTCCTTGCCATATAGACCTTTTTGTGCCTGGCCAAATTTTGAGCATCTTCTACCATCAGGGAGATTGGCTCAAAACCCATCCTAGCTCATACAGGTAAATGCCTTCCATGACGTTTGGGGACACGGGATATTTCGCTAAAGACAGTCTTACTGCCTTAACTCAGTTACGCTCTGCGGTCCCGACGGGATTCGAAACAGCGATCTGAAATGTCTTCTATTTTACGATTGTGTCGTCCTTGTCCGTGTGGATTCCTATAGTTTTCCTTAACTCACATACCATTCAGAATGAAGAGCGTACGAAAGCGGAGAAATGACGCGACCTAAGTCACGTTTTGCTTGACCGGCGGCCCCTACCATTTGTTCGAGCGCAAAGAAAAGTTTGACCGTCATCGCTATAATGATAGCCTATGATGAAACTCCAAACTCGTTTTCTTCCCTTTATTGCCTTATCCATCCTTGCCTTGCTGTTTGCACTTTGGGCTGGATTGTTGCGATTGGGCTGGACATTACCCACCTTTCCAACGCTGTCCTCTGCACATGGACCGTTGATGATCGCGGGTTTTCTAGGTGTCCTGATCCCATTGGAACGCGCCGTTGCCATTCGCCAGAAATGGATGTTCGCAGTTCCGATTGTTACCAGTTCGGGTTGGATCGCGCTATTCTTCTCCACACTTGCAGGTGCGGTTTTGATCACCCTTGGCAGTCTGGGCACACTCGCCATCCTGGGTGTGATGGTGCGCCGCGAATCACAGGTTCACACCATAACTATGATGCTCGGTGCGCTGTCGTGGGTGGTCGGAAACTTTCTATGGTTGTTGGGATTGCCCATCTTTAAAATTATCTTCCTGTGGATGGCTTTCCTGATCCTGACGATCGGCGGCGAGCGCCTGGAACTGAGCCGAGTGCTGCAGCCAACTGCTTCACAGAGGCGTATCTTTATTGTGATCACAATCGCCCTGCTATCGGGTGCAATCCTTTCTCTGTTCACACTCCAATGGGGCGCGCGTCTGAGTGGGGGTTCCATGCTTGTTTTGGCGCTTTGGTTTCTCAACAACGATCTTGCCCGGCGCAATATCCGTCATAAGAACCCACTTACGCGCTATATTGCCATTTGCCTCTTTAGTGGGTTTATCTGGCTTGGCATCGGGGGTATTCTCAACCTCATCATCGGTGCGAGTTATGCCGGTCCCTTCTATGATGCAGCGCTGCATACGATCTTTGTTGGTTTCGTGATGTCCATGATCTTCGGTCATGCCCCGATCATTTTTCCTGCCATTCTGGGCGCGTCCATTACATACACTCCCGCCTTTTATACTCATCTGTCTCTTTTGCATTTGTCACTGATTGTACGAATTGTCGGTGACCTGAGCGGTCAAATGGATATTCGCCGGGTCGGTGGCTTGTTGAATGAGGTCGCTATTTTGTTATTTTTAGGCTTAACGATTTATTCCCTCGTTAAGGGAAAAAAGTAACATACCCAAATTGACGCGCTGGTTCCTCAAAGCCGCTCTCCTCTATTTAATCGTTGCATTATGCTCCGGGATTTTCCTGGCGCTACCTGCTGGAAGCCTTATTGCAGGCATCTTTCCGATCTATATTCATACCTTAGTCTTTGGCTGGTTGACACAATTGATCTTGGGTGTCGCTTTATGGATGTTTCCAAAATACAGCCTCGTCAAACCGCGTGGACACGAATGGCTGGGATGGGCTACCTTTGGACTTACAAAATCCATGCAGGAATAAGTTGATTATGAATCCAATTCTTCGGCGATGATCACCATCCCATGCGGATTGTGGCTCAGAACCCGCTCGCGGCCGCCTCTACTAGCCCCCCATGCGCAAACTGGCCTTTTCAAGGGCGCGGGTATGAAAGCCAATTCCTATCGTCAGTCCGGAAATCTACAATTTTCTAGCCATTCGAACGGCGTGGTTGAAC
Organism: Anaerolineales bacterium; assembly: GCA_035462205.1. GTDB lineage: Bacteria > Chloroflexota > Anaerolineae > Anaerolineales > Villigracilaceae > Defluviilinea. The sequence goes on along the minus strand of DATHUN010000139.1, from coordinate 5,581 downwards.
AATATTAAAGGCAGATTCGCTTCCCATGTAAATTAATGCAAGCTTCACAGGCAAAGCTCTCTAAAATTACTATGTCATCATCCATGGCGACGCGCACCATGGATGATGACATAGCATATATATGTTCCACTATCGAACGTGCGCGGTGTGTTTCGCTTGGTGCGCTGCGGCTTCCATCGCTTCGAACATCTCATGGGCGGATTCCGGCGTCAGACGTTGATCAAGGATGGGAAGATAGACTTCCTCCTCCTTGGCAAAGTGAACCTTGACGAGCGCATATACGCCATACAACACACGCCGCAGAGATTGTGTCTGTTCCGATGTCAATGCCGGATCGCTCAGGTTCTCGCTTACTGACGCCAATTCTTCGATGTAACGACCCACTTCGACGTGATCGCGGCTCATCGTGCGCGTGGCATCGGGGCTGCCGAGTACTTTCTGCACTACAGGATAGAGGGCGGCGTCTTCCGCTTCCGCATGCGGCTTGAGATGATAGGCAAGGAAGTCATAAACTTCCTCCACGCCTTGTCGAACCTCAGAAATTGGCGCTTCGCCGATCAATTCCGCTACCTGGCGAATCCGGTCAACGGATGGGAATAATTCTTTGTGTTCCTCACGCAGGGGGAGGGTCAGGGTATTCATAGTTTATCTCCTTTTGGATTTGCATATCTACACTCTGAATGTACTCCTGTCCATCCAAAACTTACATGATGCAGATCAATTAACTGCACGCATTTCTGCCAGTTGTTTCAACTGCTTCGCATCTGTGATCGTGACCCATTTGCGCCCAGATTCGATCAGCTTCTCTTCGGCGAAATGGCTCATCACGCGGCTGACGGTCTCGGTTGTCGCGCCTGTCATCGCTGCCAGGTCCTGCCGTGAGAAGGGCAATTGAATCAAGACGTTTTCCCCATGCACTTCACCCAACTTCCCTGCCAAGCGTAAAAGCGCGGCCGCGATACGCTGCTCTGCCGTATAGGAACTTAACTGCTTGATGATCTCCTGCGACTCTGCCAATCTCTGGCTGACAACTTCAAGTGCCCGTCGCATCACATCGGGATACTGTACAAGAATCTTTTCGAAATCAGCGGAGGAAATATGAAGGATGCAACAGTCAGTCTGGGCAATGGCGGTTTCCGTGTGGACGCGGCCACCCAGCATCATCAATGCGCCGAAGTAATCGCCGCCATGTAGAATGTCAAGCATTACCTCGCGCCCTGCCGATGTATTGCGAACCAGTTTGACTTTCCCCATTGCCACAAGATATAAATATTGCGCGTTATCTCCTTCAAAATAGATTCGTTCATTTGCTGACACATCGCGATCATGGAACAGCGCGTTGATTCTAGAAATCGCATCGATGGGCAAGTGCTTGAAAAACGGCAAGCGCCCGATGATCTTCAGGCGATATTCCAACGAACAGAATTCTGGATCCACCCAATCGAGACGTACAGGCGATTTGGGACGAGACATGTCTTCTCCTTGCGTTGAACATCATTATATATCTCTGATGGCGCTCGTCATACATTCATCAAACCAAACTGTTTGCGTTGGCCAACCGCATCTAAGCCTCCATTAAATGTTCAGTAAAGTAAAACTACGCTGCATCGGCGCAGGGCCAGCACATGACCGTTGCTCGTGGATAATCTAGCACTCCACAGATTCCACACGTAACATGCTTCGCTGCGCCTGTTTCTTCCATGATCATGCCGGCAGAGGCACTAGTATTCGACCTTGAAGAGGCTTGCAATCAGGATGACCTCACGATTACTTGGTTTTGCCGATCACAACGCTCCATGCTTCTGGTCCCTGTTCCACATAATTCCATGTGAACTCGCCCGCGCGTTCTGCCTGAAATTGATAGTACAGGGGTTTGGGATCGTGATCGTTCACGAGTAGGAAGTTCTCGCCTGGTTTCAATGATTCGAATGTTTCGAAAATGCGCTGATGACGATCCTTTGGCGCGAGTGTGCGTACATCAAGCGTCGTTGTGGGTGTATTGTTGGTGGATTGCAAATTGCTCATCTAAATTCTCCTGATCCAACTGGTTTGTGTTTCGATTGCAGTTTTCCGTTCGTCCAGTGATTTAGCGGCAGACTGCATCGTTACAATCCTACTGGGAAATAGTAATCCCTTCTTTGCGCTGGAACAAACAAAGCACCGATGTACATGAGACTGACGCAGGTTTGCTTCAGATTTACGAAACAGATGTTGTTGCCTGGTGAATTGTAGGTAACGATGGTTTTGGGGTTGGTTTACAGTTGAAATGCTGGTCACTCTTGGCAGGGCGTTAAGAGGCGCACGGCAACTCACCAGCCACGTGCAATATATGATCAATATAGATACCGCTTTGGACACTATTGTCACAAGACTTAGGCTTTTGCCCTTCCCGACCAAAACTCAAGTCTATTTCCTTCGGGATCATAGACATAGATTGCCTTCGCTCCCCATATATCCTTGATTGGTGTCGGCGTCACCCCAGCTTCCATTAACTCATTGTGGGTTAGTTCAATGTCAGCTACTTGAAGGCTGATTGTGATTCCTTCTCCGTCGCTGCTTTTAATTGATGTGCGGGCTTCGTTAGCGACACTGATCCGGGACATTTCGTTGAGCCTGAATTCCACAAACCACTCATTGGAGGAAAGTACCAGTAACTTCAAACCGGTTCTATAAAATTCAACGGTCTCCTGCCATTTCCTGCAATATAAAATGGTATTTGTGGATTTGATTTTCACGTGGGTTTCCTGGAGGGAAGAAAGTATGGGGATCTGGTGATATTCTATCGCGATTAAATTTCACAGGATTTCCAAAAAGCTCACGTGAAGATATATTTTGCTGCGCGGCTTTCGAGATCAGATCGTCCACCGCAACCTACGAAGGTATGTTTGGTGAAAGGCCGTTATTTGGATGGATACCTTTCCAGCACACTACGATGCGAGGATTTTTTGCCTGGCTACGAGTACGTCAGTATGTTTGTAGGGATAGGGCGGCTGCCAATTCTGATCTGGTGAGAAGTACGAGATAGGATCGAAGACCTCGAAATCTGCCGCTTCCGCTGCTTGCACGGTAAGAAATACAGAAGCTTCTGATTGATTTCGGACCATCTCGATAGGTATGATGATCCTGCGCTCTAGGTAGGGGCGTTCATTCCTTAGCCAATTGGATCATGCCTGACTCGGATCTGGAAAGATGGCATTTGCAAGAATTGCACTCACCGGCCGATGATCAGGACTAATAACCACTTTCGCCACGCGTCCTATGATGATGTCTTTTGCATAGATAGCAGTAAAGATGACTGGCTGCAGCGCGCGCTGATTCTCAAAGCCGATCTCCGCTCCAGCCACGCGAATGGAGCTGAAACTTAATATCAGGGAATCTGTTTGTAATACTCATTGTCCATCCTTGCTACTATTAATAACAACTTTACTCGTTAATCTCCAATTGCTGAACTGCCGTAACGCGTAATTTTTCCTCCATATAAATGATGATTTCGTGGGTCTGAAAAAAGGCTCGAATCGAGTGGCAAAGTAAATCTCTGCACCGAGGATCTTGCTCAGAATCCGCCGAACTGCGTAGAAGAAATACGCAGTTCGACGGTGGCGATGTCCCGCTTGCATGGGTATAGTTAGCCTGACATGAATAATAAATCCTCTTTAATACCCCCATTCCGGATTCAGCTTGCGGTCGACGGTTCAGATCATTCGATGGCGGCTACACAACTCATCAGTGATCTGCCTTTGCCTCGACACAGCCACATCACAATCCTAGGTGTGGTTCCCCCAGGACAATCTCGGTATGAATCTAAACTACGTGCGGCCCTCATACAGGCAGAGAAGATCCTAGGCAGGAAGGCGATCGAGACGGAGCCTGTACTGCTGTATGGGCACGCCGCCAAACAATTGATTGGATACGGTAGTGAACATCGGCCCGATTTGATGGTGATCGGGGCTAAAGGGCTGTATGCTACTCTAAAGATCTTACTGGGAGGAGTGGCTCACCAAGTGATTGAGCATGCCCACTGGCCAGTTTTGGTCACGCGACCCCCATATCATGGGCTGCGGCGGGTACTTCTCGCGACAGATGGATCACCGAACTGTCGCCTGGCGGCCAAATATCTGGCTCAGTTCCCATTGCCTCCTCAAGCTGAGATCCAGGTAGCACACGCACAACCGCTCCCTGAGGAAGTGGACTCATTTGCTTACAACATGGGTCCGATTGCCTATCTAGCCCCTTCCATGCCACTGCAGGCAAATCATACAGCCGTATCTTATCAGCAGGAGCTCCAAAAGCAAAAAGGGCGAGCTATTCTCGCAGAGGCAAGACAGTTCTTGGAAGTTGCGGGTCACAAGACAAGGGGGGTCATTTTAGACGGCGATCCTGCCTCTCAAATCCTGGCGTATTCTCAATCGCGAGGGATAGACCTTATCGTCGCTGGCTCACGCGGACTCAGCGACATTGAGGGCTGGTGGTGGGGCAGTGTGTCCCGAAAATTGGTGCATTATGCGCACAGCTCTGTCCTGTTTATACGAACATAACCTGAAGACAACAAGGCGTTGTAAGCTGTAAGAAGAAAGGTAGAAGCAATGGAAACAGCAAATTCACGCGATCGGGCCAGGCGCGGCGCAAAGACCTATGAGCTACGGCTTTATGTTGCAGGGCAAACGCTGAAGAGCCTGGCAGCATTTGCCAACCTGAAAAAGATTTGCGAGGAGCGTCTGCCAGCGCAGTATCACATCGAGATGATCGATTTGTTGAAGGAACCACAACTTGCCAGTGGAGATCAAATCCTGGCCATCCCGACCCTGGTGAGGAAGTTACCCAAGCCGATCAAGAAAATCATTGGCGACCTTTCCAATACGGAGCGCGTCCTGGCTGGATTGGATTTGCGTGAAGAGAAATCGGTTCTGGCACATACAAAACGTGGATGAGACGGCCCAACTGACGAGCCGCCTCGAAGAAATTGAAGAGGCGTTGCGCGCGCTCCAGCAGTATATGGTGGATATGTTCGTTGTGAATTGTGAGATGGCATACAGATGATAACTCTGAACGAGTCAGAGATCCCTTATCGCATGATCATCGAGGCGAGGTAACGTTGTTCCTCGAAGGCATCAAATCTTATTGCAATTGCTACTTTGGCGACACGGTACAAATGGATTATGAAAAATTGGTTGGTACATTCTTTCATAAATTGACGGTTCCGGAAGAACAGCGCAGGTTCAAGGCGGTTGCCAGAAATGTTGGGAAGAACAATAGCCGGAAGGAATTCTATTTCCAGACTATCATGGGGAGGGGACATAAGCCTAATGGGTTTGTTGTGGATGGCGACCCCACATTCGAATCCTGACGCATTCGCAAATGCGAGGAACAGATATTATCGCGGCAGTGTTTCTCGTCAGCTGGTACACTACGCACAGAGCTCTCTACGATTTGTGCGAACGGCTCTCGAAGACCACAACCCTGGAGTAAATTTCTGATGGCGGAACAACCGATACAATGGACAAAAAACAAATTTAGGACGGGGCTTAGGGCAAAGACTAGGCTAGAGGAAATATTGCCTGCGGAGTTACCGCGGAAGATTCGC
>DATHUN010000138.1:0-4097 GCA_035462205.1 Anaerolineales bacterium | reverse complement strand
GGTGCGCCGTTCCTGTCCCTCAGCGCCACCAGCGGCTCCTTCTTTATCGATAACTTCGAATCTCGCAAGCAGACGTATATAGGCCCGTAGATAGTAGGTCACGCTTTGCGCGTGACGATTTCAAAACTATGCGTGGCAGGTTAAAAACCTGCCATACAACAAAGCGCCTCTGAAAATATTTCAGAGGCGCTTTTATTCGATCAAAATGTCATTCCCCCGAAGGCCGTCTCGCCTGATTTGCCTGGCAAATCACGGGCTTGCGGCTCGAACGGGGGCACCGGGGCGAGGTGAGGAAGCGCCGTTTGCGACCGAAGAATCTCTATCATCAAAGAGATTCTTACTCTGCGAGTACGATGTCGCTTCGCTCAGAATGACATGGGGTTACAACCCTGCCGCGCTCTTCAATGCTTCGGCTTTGTCGGTGCGCTCCCAGGGGAACTCGATATCGTCGCGGCCGAAGTGACCGTAGGCAGCCGTCTGGCGGTAGATCGGCCTGCGCAGTCCCAGGTCACGGATGATCGCGCCGGGGCGCAGGTCGAAGAATTCATTAATGAGGGCCGAAATCTTTTCGTCGGCGATCTTGGCGGTGCCAAACGTTTCGACATTGACCGAAAGCGGATGAGCAACACCGATCGCATAGGCGACCTGCACTTCGACGCGGTCCGCAATGCCGGCGGCGACGAGGTTCTTCGCCACGTAACGCGCCGCATACGCTGCCGAACGGTCGACCTTGGTGGGATCCTTGCCGCTGAACGCGCCGCCGCCGTGGCGTCCCATGCCGCCATAAGTGTCGACAATGATCTTACGGCCGGTTACACCGGCATCGCCCATCGGTCCGCCGACCACGAAGCGACCGGTCGGGTTGACGTAGACTTTGATATTGTTATCCACCAATTCAGACGGCAGAATGGGCATGATGAGCTGGTCTGTGATCGTCTCGGCAATTTCCGCGTGGGAGACGTCCGGTGCGTGCTGGGTGGAGATCAAAACCGTATCCACACGGACGGGCCGGCCCTTCGAATACTCCACGGTGACCTGACTCTTTGCATCCGGACGCAGCCAGGAAATCGCGCCGCTTTTACGCAGCTCGCTCTGCTGGCGGGTGAGCTTGTGGGCGAGATAAATCGGCAGGGGCATCAGGGTGGGCGTTTCATTGCAGGCATAACCGAACATCATGCCCTGGTCACCCGCGCCGATGGATTCCACTTCCTCGTCCGTGAGCTGATGGCCATCACGCGATTCGAGCGCCTTATCCACGCCCATGGCAATATCGCCGGATTGTTTGGCGATGGCGACCAGCACGCCGCAGGAATTGCCATCGAAGCCCTTGTCGCTCGAGTCGTAGCCGATCTCGCAAATGACTTTGCGGGCAAGCTGGTCATAGTTAAAGATGGCGTTGGTTGTGATTTCTCCCAGCAGCGCCACGAAGCCCGTCTTCGTGGCGGTTTCGCAGGCAACGCGCGAGCGTGGATCCTGCTCGAGGCACGCATCCAGCACGGCGTCTGAGATTTGATCGCAGAGCTTGTCGGGATGCCCCTCGCTCACCGATTCGGACGTAAACATCAGCTTCGGTGATGTCATGAATGTATTGCTCATTATCGAACTCCTTAGAAAAGAAAATTGCCCCTTCAGACGTGCAGAAAGGGCAATGCATATTTGCATTGAAGCCCTCTCATCTCCCAGAACATCCGTCTGTCGGAATTGGCACCTTTTCAGCTTTCATCTAATGATGACTACTCGCTGGCAGGTTGTCGAGGCATCGCAGGGCCGTTCCCTCCGCCTCTCTGGATAAGAGCGCCTTGTTGGGGCTATTGAATTTGTGTCGGCATAATATCATAGGCAACAGCGAAAGTCAATTCGGGAGGTCCAGGAGTGGAGAGTACGAATGGGAACAAGCAGTAATATATCGAATATGCCATCGTATTTTTAATCAAGAACTATCACAACCGCATCTTCATGGCTAAGACACTCAATCAATTGATTCGTATCGAGAAAGGCAAGAGTAGTGAGTCGGGTGCTCGTTCCTAAGATTCTCCTGATCAGCGATCTAGAGATCGCACGGCCATTTTGGACTTCCCACCAGGTACAGCAGCGCTGGCAGATTGTCGTCGAGTATGAGCTGTCGAGGGTGGTGGAGCGCTGGGTCGAAGAGGCGCCGGATATGATCGTCATCGATCTCGTGAAAGTGGACGTGGCCGCCTTCGAGCTGATTCGGGAGTTGCGTGAGCAGGCGGTCATCCCGATTGTGTTGCTGACTTTCCACTCGACAGAAAAAATCATGCTGCAAGCCTATGAGGCCGGCGTAGACGACTACATTGTCATGCCGATGGATTCGGAGATCATTCAGTTCAAGCTCAAGGCCTGGCTGCGCGGCTCCCGGACCTTTCCTGTCGAGATGCTCGATTCCCTGCAGGTGGGGGAGGTCCGGTTTTTGCCGTCCGAGCGATCGATTACCTTTGATGGAGAGAATTCCGTCCGCCTGACAAACCTGGAGCTCCGATTGATGTATTACCTGATCAGCCATGCCGGGCGGACGGTGACGGCGGAAGAATTATGCCAGCGCGTTTGGGGAGCTTCCGGCGAGGAAAAGAAGACGACGCTCAAGAATGTAGTCTATCGCCTGCGTTTGAAGATCGAGGAGGATCCGGCGCGCCCGCAGTATATCCGGACAGTCTCGGGCGTCGGATACAAATTCAAGCCAGAATAAATGAAATGGATGTCGAACGCCTCCTCCGCTGAGGAGGCGTTTTGATTCCTGCTTGCTTTTCCCTCATCATTCCTCATCATTCCCTCATGAAATTGTAATAATTATCAGACAAATTGTGACCAATTTGTGACTTTTATTTTTTATACTTGCCCCAGTTTACAAAACCGCAAAGCAATTTAAGGGTCTCTTCAGGAGGTTCGTCGAGCGGGAAATTGGCTCGATGAATATGGACATGAAAGATCACCAGGCTCAACAAAATCGAAGGTAAAGGTTCCAATTACGACGCATTCCAAATTCCCTCGCAGGGATGATCTTATCCTGCTCCTATCTGCTTGTGTCCGGTACAGGGTCGCAACGCAAGGGATATTCCGCTTCCAGGATAATTCAGAGATTGTTTATCCAAATAAGGATAATTTGTCATACGGGTTGGTGACGAGTGTCACCTCCGCCAGTAGCCAATCATGCGAAAATAGGAGTGTGCTTGCCGCAAGGTAAGTAACAGTTTTGCAAGTGAACATGCTCGACCTCAGTAGTACGTGTAAGCCAACCTGCAAGCTATCAGCCATCATCGAACCGCGCAGTGCTTTGCCAAGCATCCGCGGTTTTTTAATACCCCGGCAATTCGCAGCTAATATGGATTCATACGATCCAGTCCCTGATCAGGAGAAAGGAGATGCCCGCGGACTTGCTGAGTGAAGTGCTCATTTCTAAAGATCCAACCTGCCCGTTTCGACGCTGCGCAGATTGCCATGGATGCCACTCCACTTTACTTATGATCCGCCACAATTCGATTGCACGTAATTCCCCATCAATTTAAGGGTTACCTCTTAAGCACAGAGCAGCCTACTTTAAGAAGAGAGACTCTTTATTCCAAATTTGCACATCAAACCGGCTTGCTGTACGAAACCATACGGCAGCCGACGATCAAAATCGTGTTTCATTCTTTGAAATACAGAGGAGTATTCAATGAAGAACAAGTTTTCAATCGCAATGTCGCTGGCAGTGGTTCTGGCGATGTTGCTTACGTCGTTCGCACTGGCGGACAATCTTAACAATGATGCAACCACATCAAGCGGTCTCACCACAATTACAGCTGGTGGTTCGACAACAATTACTTATCAACTTGTAAGCAACAATGCACCAAGCGGTGATTTTAGCGGATGTGATGCTACGACAAGCAAGCCAGTCAACGTCACAATAACTAAACCTGCTGCCGTAAGCGGTCCTTCATCTTTCAGTTTCACAGGCTGTGGGAACCCAAATAAGGTACAGATTACCTTCTCTTCCAATACCGCTGGTTCCTATAACATCACACATAGCATTAGCGGTGGTGTAAGCGGTTCGCTGTTCAACAATAATGCTGACTTCACTCTAACTGTAAACTCTGTAA
>DATHUN010000137.1:0-3635 GCA_035462205.1 Anaerolineales bacterium | reverse complement strand
TTGGATCCACAAGGATTACATTAACCAGGGGCTGGTGACAGAATCCACCGCCGCGCTCGTCAAAGTCGCGTTTGAAATTGTGCGCATCCATCGCGTCGAGATCCACTGTGACCCGGGGAATCTGGCGTCGGCAGCCATCCCGCGCAAATTAGGATTCACCCACGAAGGTACCCTGCGAGCGAAAACACGCTTCCTTGATCATTGGAGCGACTCCATGATTTGGGGCTTGCTAGACGTGGATTATCCTGACAGTCCATCCTGCAAAGCGGGCATCCGTGTCTTCGATTTTCGCGGCAATCCAATGATATGAATTCCTTTTTTCAAAAAGTTTTTGAAATACCGATTGTGATTCTTCTAGCCGCCAATATCATTGTCGGCTTATTTATTTTTCGGGACTACGGTTACTCGTGGGATGAGCCACTCTTTTATAACTATGGCAATGCCCTCGGCTATGCCTATTCCCCCAGCGAGTGGTTCAGCGGGCACTTCGATGTGACGAATTCCTACGGTGCCAGCGCAGATGATCACAAGACGCGCGGTCCGGCATATTTGTTGCTTTCACGCCAGCCGGTGTACCTGTTGGAAGGTCTCGGTCTAGACGAAGCCTCCGCCTGGCATCTGATCAACTTTCTTTTCTTTCAACTCGGCGTTTATTTTGTCTATCGCCTGTCGAGGCGCTGGGTGAAACCGACGGCAGCTCTCGCCACATCGGCGTTGTTTGCCTGGCAGCCGATGCTATGGGGACATGCCTTCATCAATCCCAAAGATCCACCCTTCCTGACGTTTTTCCTCGCCTCCGTTTGTCTCGGCTTCGAGATGGTCGATCGACTCAGTCAAAATGGCAAGCCAAATTTGTCGACCATTATTATCCCTGCTCTGATCCTTGGAATTACAACTTCAGTTCGCATCCTTGGCCCGTTGGCCGGATTGCTTGTCTTGGTCTATTTTCTATTCGTAATATATACACAGGGGAATCTTCATGACGTAAAACCGTGGTCGGTTTTTTTTGCCTATGGCATGATCGCCATCTTGACGATGTTTCTGACCTGGCCATATCTTTGGGAAAACCCCGTGGCGCGTTTCTTTGACGTGTTCCGCTTCATGTCAGATAACCCGACCAATTTATCCGTGCTATTTGGTGGTCAGGTGTATCGCGCCAGCGACTTACCACGCCGTTACCTGCCTTTCATGCTCGCCACTACCCTGACGGAACCTGTATGGATTCTATTTTTGATTGGTGTTATTGCCGGATATGCACAGCTAATAAAGCAAAATGCTTCAAAAGCAGGAACCGCCTTTGATTGGAAATTGATTGATAAGAATATGATTTCCCTGACTCTGGTTCTGCTTTGGTTCCTGATCCCGGTAGCCTACGTCCTTCTCCGCAAGCCAGCAATGTATGATGGTATTCGTCATTTTCTATTTATTCTGCCGCCCATCTTTATCTTCATCGGATTCACATTTGCCTCCATCCTCGAATACAACACAAGGTATTGGTTACGCGCAGCGATCATTTTTCTGTTTTTGTGGCCCGGAGTGCAGCAAATTGTGCGGCTTCATCCCTATGAGTACACTTATTACAATTTATTTATCGGCGGCACAGATAATGCCTTTCGAAACTATGAGACAGATTACTGGCTCACCTGCTATAAAGATGCAGTCCGTAGACTCAACTTAACGTATGATCCAGCCAGGCTGTATGTACACCGCGAAGCTTATATCGCGGCATATTATGCAAATAAAAATATTACAGTGAAAGAATTACGCGGCGCGGCAAGTGAAGTGCAACGTGGAGATTATGTTTTGGTCAACACGCGCACGAATGAAGACCGCCGCATATGGAAAGATGTGCTTCCACTGATCCAAATCCAGCGCGGCAAGGCGCTATTCTGTATGATTAAGAAGGTCCCATGACCACACACAAGGAACGAATTCACGCCGCACTTAAAGGTGAGATGATTGACCGTCCTCCCGTGGCACTATGGCGTCACTTTCCGGTGGACGATCAATCGGCGGCGGCTCTGGCGGATGCGCATTTGCATTACCAACACAATTACGATTTTGACCTGCTCAAGGTCACGCCTGCCTCGTCCTTCTGTTTGAAAGATTGGGGCGTGGACGATGAATGGGTCGGCGACACGGAAGGGACCCGTCGTTACACGGCACGTGTGATCTCCGATCCGCGCGACTGGGAGGCACTGCCCGTCTTACAGCCAAGTGCACCGCACCTCGCGCAGCAGCTGGAATGTCTTCGTTTAATTCGCGCTCGTCTTGGCTCGGATACTCCCCTGCTACAGACGATATTCAGTCCGCTGGCACAGGCAAAGAACCTGGCCGGGAATGAATTGTTGCTCGAGCACTTACACCATCATCCCAGCGCGGTGATGAAAGGATTGAAGACAATTGCCGAGACAACCCGTCTCTTCGTCGAAGCGGCACGCAGCGCCGGCATTGACGGAATCTTCTACGCGGTTCAGCATGCACAGAGGCAACTTCTCAGTTATGAAGAATACAAAATATTTGGCTTGATCTTCGATAGAGAAACGATCGAACCTGCCGGAGGCTTATGGTGTAACATGCTCCACCTGCACGGGCAGGAGGTTCGCTTCGAGCTGGCAAACGACCTTCCGTTCCAGATCGTCAACTGGCATGACCGCGAATCCTATCCGTCGCTGAGCGAGGCGCAATCCCTTTTCAGCGGCATGCTGTGCGGAGGCATGAGACAGGATACGCTGGTCTACCGCGATCGCACCGAGGTCCAGAATGAAGCGACGGATGCCGTCGCGCAGACGAGTGGCAGGCGCTTCCTGCTCGGCACAGGATGCGTGGTTCCGATCATCGCCTCGCATGGAAATATTCTCGCGGCGAGGAAAAGCGTAGAATGACTCTTCGAGTGATTGCGGGAAAGGCAAAAGGTCGCAAGCTGAGAGCTGTTCCCGGCGATACCACACGTCCTGTCACGGACCGCGTCAAAGAGGCGCTCTTCAACATCCTTGCCAGTGACGTGAACGACTCGCGTTGGTGGGATTTATTTGCGGGGACAGGCGCGATCGGCATCGAAGCACTCAGTCGCGGCGCGAGCTTTGTCCGGTTTACCGATTTGAATCGTGCCCCCATAGAAACCATCCACTTCAATGTAGAACATTGTGGCTTTACAGACCAATCGGAAATTCGCCGCGGCGATGCCTTCACGATGTTATCGAAAGGCGCGGATACACAGTTCGATTATGTGTATATCGCGCCCCCGCAATACAAAGACATGTGGGAAAAAGCCCTCGAGCTCGTGGACGACAATGTAGCTTGGCTTAGCGACGAGAGCTGGGTCATCGTGCAAATCGATCCGCGCGAATACAAAGAAATCCCCCTTCAGAATCTTGAGCAGATCGACCAACGTAAATACGGCACAACGATGCTGGTTTTTTACGAGAGAAAAGCCGACTAACGCAACATACCGTTGTTATCTCCTCGATGTCTTTTGGGAACGTGGCTCGCCTTCCTGCTTACACCGCAGCGATATCTGCCACCTGATAGGATATGAGTCTCATTTCCACGGCGATAGGATGATCGACGTACTCTCGTCGGCAGCGTGACCGAGATAGGGCAGACTCCAGGAGGCGGCTACTGTTTTTAAAAGG
>DATHUN010000136.1:0-9645 GCA_035462205.1 Anaerolineales bacterium | reverse complement strand
TCATCTTCTGGCAACTCTTTTTCGGGCGCATCAGCAAAATCTGTGAGCAGAGCGAAGAAAAGATTGGGATCGGTGTTGGCCACATAATGAAGTTCGATCTGACGCATGAGAAAGGCAACGTCGCGTTCCGTTCCGAACAGTGCAGGAACCACTACCATGGTCCGGTATTGGTCCGGGACGCCACTTTCGAAATTCAATTTAGGTAGCATCTGCGGTGGGATAATAAGTCCGACCATCCAGTTGATAAAATCAACCGCCAGTACGGAACCTGGAATGATCGCCAGTAGGGCCGTAGCGATCAGTTGAAAAAGCGTTGCACCGCTATGAATTGAATAATACATAATGCCCAAGACGATCAGCAGGCTGACGACACTGATCGTACCCAGATAAATGGAGGTGGGATGTTTATGGAGAAAAGTTAGAAAACGCTGGCGCGGCGCTGGACGAAAATGGACTTGCCGCTCCAACTGCGGCCGTCCCTCCGCGATTAGATAATAGCCAACATGTTTTTCACGGAGCGTGTTGCCCGCCGCGGCCAGGGAAACTGCCTGTGCCGCCACCTCTTGTTCTTCCATCCCGGAACCGTAAGCCAGCTCTTCAATCACATTCCGATACTGATTGCGTGTATCGAAATCACAATGTCCGTAAAGGTTTGTCGGATCTCGCCGCAGAATTTTTTCGAGCACACTTGTCGCTTCGAAGAACTCTTTCCATTCGATGGTGGCAATGCGACGCAGGTTGGTAATCGAATTGATCACCTTCGTCTCGGCATCCGCGGCAGTTGCAGTCGATGCAGATTTGATCTTGGTCCACGTCGGCGATTGTTGCGCCGGGCTCAGTTTGAGTTTCGTTATTTCCGCGAGCCCCTCTGCCAATGTTTCCAGGATGGAGAGACGCAGCAGGAGGGGTAGTGCCCATAGCTCACCGACTTGCAGTGCGGTTGTTTTTTGAAATACGTGAATAAAGCTTTGAATCTGCTCCACATCCAGTCTGGAGCCATCCTCATTGATCGCCAGGGCAATAGTATAGATCCGGGGCAGTCCATCTGAAGTTTTCGGAAGGCGCGAATAATAGTCCGCCGGCAGGTCATCTTGTACAACGTGTATTGCCTGCTCGATCACATGAAAATTATCGAGTAGCCATTCTGATGTACTTGAGACAGCGACCTGTGCTTGTGTGGGTTGATTGAAATAGTTGTAAGCCTGCTGAAAGAAGACACCTAGTTCCTTCAAGCGGGCAGGGAGGGGGAAAGGAGTTTTGTGTGGTTTACTCTCTTTTAATTCCTCGGCGAGCCGAGAGATCAAGTGATCTCTCGGTGATAAAAGAACAGGGTCCACTCTGGTTGCGGTTTGAACCATGCGTTAATGCCCTCTCCCTTGGTGGATTGCTTGTTCCGCATGCGTAGGCAGTACATCATTCTCGGAAAGATCCTGCAAAATAATAAGAGGCGTGCTACCCTGCGCGATAAAACTGGTGGCGATGCTTCCATACGGCCAGCGCCTCTCGCCCGTTTCGCCATGGGCAACCAAAATGACCAGATCCGCTTTCAATTCTTCGACCATATCATGCAAGGCACCAATGGTATGTTCTGCAACCGCAACCGTGCTTTTTACATTCAAGCCTTTGAGCGCAAGTTGGGTCGTAATTTGCTCGTGATAACGCGTTGCAATTTTTTGGTTTTTTTCGGTCAGTTGATTGATCAGCTTTGCATCCTTCTCGGAGAGTGGCATGCGTTGGATGATCTGCGGTTTTTGAATGACCGTACCAATCACGATTTCTGACTCATGGTACTGAGCCAGGCTAATCGCGACAGGCAACATGAATTCCGCCCGAGCCGAGCCATCGCTACCGAGAAACAGTCGTTTATAGGTAACTTTCTCTTCCGGCGAAGATGCGTATGCTCTTGCCAGCAGAATCGACCGGTAGGCTCGCAAAAGGACTTTTTGAACCACGCTGCTGACATTCCATCCGGTGAGACCGGTGCGCCCATGCGTGCTCAGCGCGATCAGATCCACGTCATTGCCGCGTGCAAAGTCGATAATGCTTTCCGCAGATTTCCCCTCCAGAATTACCTGTGAAACCTCCAGCCCTGATTTCTGCAACCGTTCAGTCGTATTTTCTAGGTAGGCTTGCACTTCCTGTTTATGCATGTGCCAGCCCATCAGGTCAATCGGTGCATTGCCATTTTGATGTTCGGGGTGCTCGAGCACATGGATCAAGGTCACACGTGCGTTGGTGACAGGAGCAATTGCCAAAACATGCGGTAGTACGCACTCTGCTAACGATGATCCATCCAAAGGTACCAGGATGTGGTTGATCATAACAACCTCCAGTGTTTCAAAGATGCACGCTGAGCGTGATGAAATTGTGTTGACCCTTATTATTTACCCCATTGCTGAAATTATAAAGCAGAAATTTGATTTTTTAAGGTTGGAAGGCGACCGGTTTTCGCTAAGGCAAAAAGTACATTCTCAAGCAGGTTAACCGTATCTGCTTCTTAAAGCATACACGCTGCCAAACGGCAGCATGTATTTCCTTTAAAAAAAACTAGCTTTGACGAACGTCCCAGAATTTTACAACAATTGGGTCCAGTACTTCCTTAATCGAATTTTTCGTCAGACCTTCCACTTTGAAGGTGACCGCACGGCTGTTCGCATCCGGGCCCGAAAACATGCCAAATGAAATGAAGTTGCCGCCGCAGTTTGCAACTGCTTTTGTCAGTAACGCCAGCTGACCCGGCTTATCTTCAATTGTTGCTGTTACACGTAGCGCCTTCTGGCGGGCACCCATCAATTCAAGCAAGGTCTTGAACAAATCGGTTTCGGTGATGATGCCGACCACTTTACCGGCACTGACCACCGGAACACCACCGATTTTTTTATCCGCCATGATCCGGGCAGCTTCTTCGATGGGCGTATCCTGGTCCACTGTGATGACTTTCTTTGACATCACTTGGCTGACCTTCACTTTGCTGATCAAATAGTTAATTTCCCAGATGCTCAGTGTAGTAACTGAGGATGGGGATGCATTGAGCAGGTCCCTCTCCGAGACAATTCCGACGAGCTTACCATCCTTCATCACTGGCGCGCGGCGGATATGTTCTTCTCGGAACATCGCAAGTGCTTCATTGACAGGCGTTTCGGGTGTTACCGAAATGACAGGGCGGGACATTCTTTCGCCGACAAACATTTTGACCTCCATAATTACCCCCAACAACGGGGTTACAAGCGGATAGAGTCGCTAATTGTGAAATTAATTACAATTGAATTATACGCGACTTTAGCCAGTTTGCTGTCACCGAATAGGAGTGTATAAGGTCACGTCCTGATCCCCAAAATAATCATAGACCCAGGTATGCTTCACGTACATGCTTATCTTTGATCAGCTTTCGAGCCGGTCCCTCGATTTTGATTTTTCCCTCGACAATCACATAACCATAGTCGCTGATGGCAAGCGCCAGTTGGACATTCTGTTCCACAAGCAAGATCGTCAACCCTTGTTCTCGCAATTGTTTCAAGCTTTCGAATAGCTGAAGCACTAACACAGGGGCGAGGCCAAGAGATAGCTCATCAATGAATAGAATGGTCGGCTCAGCCACGATGCCACGTGCAACTGCCAACATCTGCTGTTCGCCGCCGCTAAGCGTACCTGCTTTTTGGCTGCTACGCTCCTTGAGGCGCGGGAACATCTCATACACACGTTCCAAATTACGGACGAACTTTGGCCGGGCGTGCTGATTAGAGGCTCCCATTTCGAGATTTTCATAGATTGTCATATCGGTGAATAGCTGCCGTCCTTCGGGGACGAGCACCAATCCCATCTCAGCCTTGGTATAAGCCGGCAGCCTGCTTACATCATTTCCGTCGTAGTTAACAGTGCCATGCCAAGGTTGGAGTAAACCCATAATGGTTCGCAGTAATGTTGTTTTTCCAACCCCATTGCCACCAACGAGACAAGTTAGCTTGCCTTTTTCCAGGCTCATCGTCGAGCCCCACAGAATTTGGACCTCGCCATAGCCCGAGGTGATATCTTTCACTTCCAGGAGCGCCATATTAATCCTCCTCCAGTAATCGTTCGGCCAATCGCGGATCGCCTAAATACGCCTCAATCACTTTCGGATCATTCACAATGGCTTCCGGGCTACCTTCTGCAATCTGTATGCCATAATCTAAAACAACGATTCGGTCGGACACGTTCATGACTGCCTTCATCAGATGTTCGATCATGATGATTGTAATACCCTGCTCACGGATCTTCAACACGGTCTGAATCATGTTGTCAATTTCTGAGGAATTCAGGCCTGCCAGCACTTCGTCCAGGAGCAAGAGGACAGGATGGGCAGCCAAGGCTCGCGCCATTTCCAGACGTTTCTTCTGGGCGACATTCAAGCTGCCAGCGAGTTGGTCGGCGCGGACCATCAGCCCGACGAATTCCATCACCTCGTCTGCGATCTTTGCCGCGTTGCTAATATCCTGGTTCTCGTGGCCGAAGCATGCGCCCACCATTATATTTTCTCGAACCGAGAGCTCGTTCAATGGGCGGACAATCTGGTGCGTCCGCGCCATACCCATCTTCGCCAACTGGTACGGTTTGAAATGAGTTACATCCTTATCGCGGAAAATGATGTGCCCACCGGTAGCGGGAAAAACACCATTGATCGCATTGAACAGGGTAGTTTTGCCAGCACCATTCGGACCGATCAATCCAAGAATTTGTCCCTGAGGAAGATCGAAAGTGATCTTGGAAAGTGCTTGCAGACCACCAAAGCGTTTCGAAACTCCCCGCAAAGAAAGAAGAATAGTCATAGCAGTACTCTCCTTAGCGCAGGTATACGTTGCTTCAACCATCCAATGAGCCCCGACGGAATAAACAGGATGATGAGTAGCATCAGGATTCCCGAAATGACCAGTTGAAAATCCTTTAGTGCCCAGGAACCGAGCATCAGATTGCTGGTCAACAACAGACCGCGCAGTCGCTGATAACCCAACGCTCCAATCACCGGGCCCAATAAGGTTCCTTGTCCCCCTAGCATAATCATGACAAGCGATTCGATCGAGAAACCCAATCGAAATGCATCGCGAGGCTCTACATTGCCATTTTTAAAAAAGAAAAGCACACCAAGCATACCGGGCAAGATTGCGGACAAAACAAATGCCATGGTTTTGACATTGGGCGTCACAATGCCCAATACTTCGGCGGCATCTTCGTCCTCACGAATTGACATCAAGCCTAACCCGAATTTGCTGCTTTTCACAAAATAACTAAAAACGACGGCAAAGATCGAGATCGCGGCAACTGCGTAGTAAGTTAGCCATAAGGCTTGTGCCGGTCCACCATAGGGTTTGTAAATACTAAATTGTAGTTCGATTCCCGTTGGGCCGCCAAATGGTTTGAAGTTCGAAATAAAGGTGCGCATGGCTTCATTGACGCCAATGGTCACCAGCGCAAAATAAGCACCTCGCAATCTCAGAATGGCTTTGCCCAAGAGAAATGCCAATAAACCTGCTGCGGCGCCGCCTCCCAGGACTGCAAAAGGTAGAGAAGCATCCATGGAATTTAGCAGGTACATACCCACGTACCCACCTAGCCCGTAGAAGACGACATGACCAAAAGATACATAACCGGTATAACCCATAATAATGTTGAGACTGACAGCCATCGTAATTGCTAACAGGATCGTAAAACCCACCTCACGCGTCGCCGCATCTTTTAGAAAGATGGGCCACAAGCCCAAAATGACCACCAAGACAAACACCAGCCAAAACCCGGGATGAAGCCAGCGTTTCATTGTCGGCCTCCAAGCAAGCCGCTGGGCTTGATCAGCAAGATCAGAATAAATAACAAAAATTCAATGACCGGAACCCATGTATTGGGCATGGCAAGCGGAAGCAATCCTTCCAACACGCCGAGAATTAGCCCACCCAGCAGTGCTCCCAGTGGATTCCCCAAGCCGCCGAGGACACCGATGATAAAGCTTTTCTGCTGATAGAGATCGCCAGAAAGAATCGTGAAGGAGAAGAATGTTGCGATCAATCCGCCTGCGATCGCCGCCAGCATCGTGCCAATACCGAAACTGAGTGCCAGGACCCGCGAGGATGGAATGCCCATCAATTCCGCAGCAGCACGGTTGTTCGATACAGCCCGGATGTATTTGCCCATCCGCGTTCGATAAAGAAAAGTGTATAACGCGCCTGTAACCAAAAGCGTCACTGCTGCAGCTATCAGGCGTGTACCCAGCAACGTCAAGGGCCCCACCTGGATAGTACCCAGCGAGAAGCCTATATCACGGGGTGTGGTGGTAAATGCTGCGGTTCCCAATCCGATAATAATCATGTTGATGGAAAACGTTGCCAATAACGTAGAAAGATAAGGGCCGTTGATGACCCGCGCAATTCCAACAAAATAGATGATTACCCCCATCAGCAATCCCAGAACCGCAATGAGAAACAGCGATACATATGGATTTAGTCCTAAGTTACTGAAAAGCAAGTACACGCCGAACATGCCAAGGGAAATCAACGCGCCATGAGCCAGGTTGATCACCCGCATGACGCCCCAAATTAAATTAAGTCCCATAGCGGCAATTCCGTATACCACGCCAATTAGCAAGCCATCGACCAAAGAGGTAAGTATTGTGCCAGCATTCATGCGACGCCGCCTCCGCAAAGTATGAATATAAGTAGCGTCCCCGCAGGTAAAACGCTCTACCTGCGGGGACATAAGAGCCGAGATTATTTGATCGGATAAACAGGATCTGCGGTCTTGCCCTCCGCGGGCCAAACGACTTGCTTGACGAGCGCACCGCTGGCATCCTTCTGCCACTGTACGTAGACCATCGAATGACCGGTTTGCAGGCCGTGACTTTCGGCGCTGGTATCGAATTTAGTGCTGCCAAAGAAAGTCATCATGTCCACGCCGTCCAGAGCGGCTTTAATCGCATTGGTATCCAGCGATCCGGCACTTTCAATTCCTTTTTGCAGGATTAAGCCAGCCACATATCCTCCCGCCGCATGATAGGAGGGATCTTCTCCGTAAGCAGCCTTGTAAGCGCTGACGAAATCAGCACCGCTGGGACCATAATCGGGTGTAAATGCGGCTAATGGTTCCCATTGGCTCGGACCAACAATCCCAAATGCCGCGTCACCAATCTCTGCAAAGGTCGGTTCTGGCGGGGCAACCAACAAACTGATGAACTTGGCTTTGATGCCTTTATCGAATAGGGCTTTGGCGAACTGCTGGCCATCGGCGAAGTGACCGCCGCCCATGACTGCATCCACATCGGCGGGGATCTTGTTGATGATCGGCGCGAAGTCAGTGGTTCCCGTATCATAGCCTTCGTTCAATACCACCTCAAAGCCCTTATCTCTGGCATAGGTATCCAATGCCGTCGTGACATCGGTGGAGAACTTGTCGTTTTCATGGACGATGGCGATCTTCTTGGCGTTCGCGTCCAGAGTTGTCAGCAGATCTACAGCGCCAGCCAAATACTTGCTCGCCGGTGTATAGGACTGATAGACCAACGTGTAGCCCTTCTTATAGGTGCCCTCCGACGCTGCGCCGGTGGTAATCATGATCTTTCCATACTGCTCGGCGATCACGGCTGAAGCATCTGCTAAACCAGAGGAGTACGGGCTGATAAGAAAATCAGCTTTATCCTCGGTCACCAGTTTAGTGTACAGTTCCTGCACACGATCCTTATTCGATTCGTCGTCATAGAATTTTGAAGTGAATTTGACGACCGTGCCATCAGCCAATTTGATTCCACCGGCTGCATTGACCTGATCCATCCACAGCTTGAGACCATTGTTCTGCCGCGTAGACTCGACGTTCAAGCTACCGGTGAGCGAGGCGGTGAAACCAATCACGGCGGTCTTTTCGGCCCCGGTTGCCTGTGTCGCGGCTGGTGCCTCAGTTGCTTGCGATGCCTCTGTTGGTGGTTGGGTTGGTTCAACAGCAGGGGCTTGTGTGGGCGCGGCACTTGGTCCGCAGGCGGAAAGGATGACCCCCAATACAACAAACAGTGTAAGGATACTTAATGATGAGCGTTTCATCGATGCCTCCTCCAAGGCGAGATAGGTTGAAAACTGGCATGGAACCATTCCATCCTGTTCTCATTGTAGGAGGCTGATAAAAAATTTAACTAAAAACCGCTGGGAGAGTTATAAAAAAAGTATAAAGATTTATCGCTCTGCTTTACGCTTCAAAGCGATAACCAATTCCATGCTCTGTATGCAAATACTTCGGTTTCATGGGATTGCTTTCGATCTTTTGTCGTAATTTTCCCATATACACGCGCAGGTATTCCGCCTCATCTCCATATTCAGTTCCCCAAACGTTTTGCAGGATGGCACGATGCGGCAATGCCTTGCCAACATTCTTCATCATGTACACGAGCAAATTGAATTCAGTCGGTGTAATCTCGATGGCTTCGCCGCGTACTTTTACACGATGACGGGTCACATCCACTTCGATGTCGCCTCGCACAATTTTCTCTTCATGCGGCTCAGGTTCGGACCAATCGGCGCGACGCAATACCGCTTTCACCCTTCCCAATAATTCCCCTACCCCGAAGGGCTTGGTCAGATAATCATCGGCACCCATGTCAAAGGCGCGGACCTTGTCTGACTCCTCGCCCATGGCGGTCAGGATAATGATCGGTAGATGCGATTCCTGACGAATGCGGCGGGTGGCCTCCAGACCATCAATGTGCGGCATCATAATGTCCATGATGACAAGCTCGAGGTTCTCATTTTTGAAGATTGCCAGCGCCTCGAGCCCGTTCGATGCAGTTAATACCTTGTAGCCGCGCACTTCCAGATTGCGACGTACAAAATCGCGCAAAGGTTTTTCATCATCTACGACCAGGACATGGATAGTCATTGGCTGGCTTTCTTTTTGGCGCTTTTACGGTTGTTAGAGAATCGGGTCTTCACGGGAATTGTAAAGGCAATGCAGGCGCCCGTCTCCTGGGGTTCCACCCAGATCCGGCCACCATGGGCACGGACCAGTCCCTGGCATATCGCCAACCCGAGTCCTGCGCCGCTGGTCAGGCGCGCCAAGCTATCATCCACCCGGTAGAAACTGTTGAAGATGCGCTGCCTTTCTGTTTCGGGGATGCCTGGTCCATCGTCTATCACGCGAAATACCAACTCCTGATCTTGTTTGCCTACCTGCACGGTGACCTTTGCATCTGCGCCGCCATATTTGACCGCGTTCTCGATCAGGTTACGCACAATCGATTCGAGCCGCGGTGGATCGGCATAGAGTTGCGGAAGACTTGATTCCAGCTGGACTTTGAAGCTGTTTCTCGCTGTCAGATTTGCCTGTTTTGCGGCGCGTCCAATTGTCGCCTGCAGATCACATTGCTCGCGCGAAAGCTTTAAGGATCCGGCCTCGATGCGGGATAGATCCAACAAATTATTGACGAGATTGGTCAGCCGATCTGACTCATCCGAAATGATCGTGAGGAATTCATGTTGTGAGGTTCTATCCCACTCAACATCGTCTGCCAATAAAGTAGAAGCATAACCCTTGATTGCCGCAAGCGGGGTCCGCAACTCATGCGAGACGGTAGACACCAGGCTGGACTTCATCCGGTCCAGCTCGCGGTCGGCGGTAATATCGTGGAAGAAAATGCCGCGTCCG
>DATHUN010000135.1:0-2942 GCA_035462205.1 Anaerolineales bacterium | reverse complement strand
GGTCGGCGGCGGGCGCGAGCACCGCAACCCGCGCCGGCCCGATATCCGCGAGCTGGATGCGCTGCCCTTCCCGGCCTGGGACCTGGTAGACGTGCCGCGCTACCAGAAATTGTGGCGCGAGCGGCATGGCTACTACTCGATGAACATGGTCACCACGCGCGGCTGCCCGTACCATTGCAACTGGTGCGCCAAGCCCATCTGGGGCCAGCGCTACAACTCGCGCTCGCCCGAGAACGTCGCTGCAGAAATCAAATGGCTGAAAGAAACATACGCGCCTGATCACATCTGGTTTGCCGACGATATTTTGGGACTGAAGCCAAGGTGGATCGAAAGGTTCGCGGACCTGCTAAAGGAAACAAATGCGGTCATCCCATTCAAGTGCTTGCAACGCGCAGATCTGATCAACGAAAAGACTGCTGCTGCACTCGCAAAAGCAGGATGCAGTACGGTGTGGCTGGGAGCCGAATCCGGTTCACAAAAAATCTTGGATGCGATGGATAAGGGTGACTCCGTTGCCGATATTTATCGCGCCGCAAAATTGCTGCGTGGGCATGGCATTGCCGTAGGATTCTTCTTGCAGTTCGGCTACCCTGGTGAGACCTGGGACGATGTCCAAAAGACATTGAAGATGGTGCGGGAATGTTCTCCCGATGACATTGGCATCTCGGTTTCCTATCCCTTGCCCGGAACAAAATTCTTCGAGCGCGTAAAAATGGAATTGGGGGATAAGCAAAACTGGACGGACTCACGGGACCTGGCAATGCTGTATCGTGGTCCTTTCCCGACCGAATTTTACAGAATCCTGCATGGACGTGTGCATTATGAGTTCCGCACGCGCCGCGCTTTCCGGCGACCCACCGTGCGAGGTGTTGCTTCGATCCCACGCAATTTATTTGGCATTCTCAAAAGCGAGATCCAACTGAGAAGATATCTATAGATGGAAGATAAATTTGACACTATCGCCGAAGCGTTCTCGCGGACCGCGGAAAAATACGACGCGTTTGCGAACGATCATCCCAACCAGGCACGCATGCGAAATAAAGTTTATTCGCACCTGCAGCGCTTTGTGCCACCAGACTCGCGCCTCCTGGAATTGAACGCTGGCACCGGTAGCGATGCCGTGCAACTTGCACGGCGGGGCTATCGCATTCATGCAACAGACATCGCAGCGGGGATGCTGGATCGCTTGCAAGCTAAAGTTCAAACCTTGAACTTGGGCGAAAGAATAACCTACCAGCAATGTTCTTTTACTGAATTAGAAAAAATTAACGGCGCTCCATTCGATGCGGTCTTTTCTGACCTGGGTGGATTGAATTGCATAGCCGACCTGTCGCCTGTCATCGAACAATTACCTAAAGTGCTGCGCCCAAATAGTCTTGTTACTTGGGTATTGATGCCGCCTGTCTGTTTGTGGGAAATGGCGGAACTGTTTCGCGGACATCCACGCCTCGCATTCCGCCGCCTTGCACGCAATGGCACGCCTGCTCATCTTGAAGGACTGCATTTCACCGTTTATTACTTCACGCCGCAAAAAGTTCTGCAGTGGTTTGGGGAGGAATACCAATGTCTTGCGATCGAAGGCCTCTCCGTCATCACGCCGACTGCGGAGTCGAAGAATTTTGCAAAACGGTATTCGCATCTTTACCGGACCTTGAGCTGGATCGATGATCGATTAGCCTCACGCCGTCCGTGGCGCGGCTGGGGCGATTTTTTTATCATCACCATGCGCTATTCACCGAAACGAAGTTAAATCGTAGGAGCAGGAAATGAGCTTTCCCATTTATCCTGAAAAACATAAGCTGAAGGAAATGTATGGGGCACGGGAAATTGTTGGATATCGTAAACAGGTCGGTAGAATGCCATCACTGTCCTCTCCCGAGGGCATATTGTTTTGTCTCGAGCGTGGCTTACCATGGCGATTACGCTGGCGGATTCCTGTTCTGCGCGCCGGCGGAATGAATGGCGATCTTTATGCCTTGAAAAAACCAAAAGACAAAATCGGGATCATGACGGGCTTCGGCGGGGGTTCTCCCATGACGGTGGAGCTTGCTGAGGAATTTGCTGCCATGGGAGTAAAGTGCATGCTCCTCATGACCTGGGGCGGCATCCTCCAGCCGGATCTCAACCCGGGTGATATCGTGGTCATTGATCGCGCCATCCGCGATGAAGGTACTTCCTATCATTATTTACCGCCATCAAAATATGTGGATGCCAACGCTGGACTAGCAGATAACCTGGTTGAATCGATCCAGGCCCGCAGAGGGAAGTGTTCACGAGGCACCACCTGGACAACCGATGCACCCTTCCGTGAAACCGTGGAAGAGATTCGACAATATCAAGCAGAAGGGGTGAAGACAGTTGAGATGGAATCAGCCGGATTGTTTACGATCGGAAAGGTGCGAAACATTCCCACTGCCTCAGTTGTAGTTGGAATGGACAGACTGGCAGACTATCAATGGCATGTGCCTGAACGGTTAGAAAAGATTCTTCATTCCCTCGAGTTGGTGTATGCTGCCTCATTAGACGTTCTAAGAAGTCTTTAAAGGCACGGCAAACAAAGAGGAAATTTAAATTTGCAGGCCGGGCTGATGCAAAGTGCCGGGAAGATGCAACCCGCCATAGCAATATCCAGTATGACATATGTCAGCTTTGAGGACGTGACATAGATATCTTCAAGAATGACATTGCTCCCGCAAATGAAAAATCTCTTATACGTTTTTAGTATTTGCTAATCTTTAGTTGTTCAATTCTCAATGTGCGATTGTGAAGAATATTGCTATAGTGTTGCAAGAATACTTTGTGATTTGGCAGAATTAAATGCATATTCTCACGATCGGATTAAATCATACGACTGCTCCCGTTCAACTTCGCGAGCGCCTTCATTTTAGCGAAGACCAAATTAGAGCCTCTCTGGCTCGTCTCAGGTGTGGAAAAATCGATTC
>DATHUN010000134.1:0-2771 GCA_035462205.1 Anaerolineales bacterium | reverse complement strand
GATAGAAACCAATGGTTGTCGTCCTGTTGAGCGGACCACCATTGGTCATAATATACACTTCAGTAAATATTTGGAACGTACCGATCACTCCCGTGATGGTCAGGAAAAAGGTGGTAGGCCTCAGCAGGGGAATCGTGATATAGAGCAGCCGCTGCCAGGCACTGGCACCATCCACTTTCGCCGCATCATACATCTCCTCCGGGATCGATTGCAGACCGGCGAGATAGATCACCATCGTACCGCCCGTCCCGCCCCAGATGCCCATAATGATCAGGGCTGGTAATGCCAGGTTCGGGTCGGCAAGCCAGACAATCTTACTTTCTATGATGTGAAACTTTAGCAGGTAGTAGTTGAGAAGACCGTAGTCCCCCTGATATACCCACTTCCAGATGATTGAAGAAACCACCAGTGGGGTAACCACAGGGATATAGAATAGAGTGCGGTACAGCCCCTGCCCGCGGACCTTGGTATTCAGTAGTAAAGCAACAGATAACCCAGCGAGGAGGTTGAGGGGCACGCCAATCATAAACAGGAGCGTATTGGTCACCGCCCGAAGAAAGCGCGGATCGCTGAAAAGACGCACATAGTTGTCGAGTCCAACAAAGGGCTTAGCGGGTTGAATGATATTCCACTTGTGAAAGCTGATGTAAAAGGCAAACGAGACAGCAAACAGCGTGAAGATCAGGAAGTGGATCAAGCCAGGCGCGAGGAATAGATATGCTGTCCAGTTCTTTCGGATTTGGCGCAGCGTCTCGCGGATGCGACCTGATAATGGAGTGGATTTGGTAATTTCTGTGACGGCCATGCGTCTCCTTTCTCGCTGCAAATTCCCTTCCCAGTTTTTTCTGGGAAGGGAATTTGCATAAATGAGATCGAAAAGGTTTACGGTTCTTTTAAGGCAGCTTCAGCTTCTTTTGCAGATTCTGTCAAGGCAGTCTTGGCATCGACTTCGCCATAGAATGCCTTGCCGAGCCACTCGGTCAGGATTTCCTCCGCTTTATAGTAGTTGGGCTGATCCACGGACTCCAGGAAGGCACAACTCATGTTTTCCTTGAAGCCCTGCATGTACGGACGATTTTCATAGAGAGAGGGATCATCCAGCAGAGACTGGCGCGGGGGCAACAAAGTTCCCGGCGCATTGGGCTCACCCAGGTTATAACCAACCATATGCTCAGGAGCAGATACCCACTCGACCCACTTGTAGGCGGCTTCGGGGTTCTTCGTGGCTTTGAAAACAACCAGGTGATCACCGGCGATAGTGGTGGCGCAGCGCTGATCCTTCGGCAGAGGCGCGGCAGCCCATTTTCCGGTCGCATCGGGGAACTCGGTGAGCAGAGTGCCAGCGAACCAAGTGCCAGCCATGTACATGGCAACATCGCCATTGGCGAAATTCACGCGGCCATCCCAAGAGGTGGCGTTCAGCAGATCCTTGGGTGAGTACTTTGCCAGATTGACATAGAACTCACCTGCTTTAATACCTTCAGGGCTATCCCAAACCACGTCGTTCGGATCGTTCGGGTTAAGTTGATTGCCACCCGCCTGCCACAGCCACGGGTAGAAGTAATATGCTGCTTCTGTGGCAAAGACTGCGAAGCCATACTTGGAATTCGCAGTATCGGTCAGCTTTTCCGCATACTGCTGGAACTCTTCCCAAGTTTGAGGTGGGTGGTTGGGGTCGAGACCGACTTCTTCAAAGCGGTCGGTGCGGTAGAACAAACCGGTCGTCTCACTGGCGATTGGCAGACCGTACTGGGCGTCGCCGACTTTAGCGGGCTGCAGGAAGGCTGGCACATAGTCATTCATATCGATGATCTTGCTCTTGGCAATGTAGTCATCCAGAGCCAGCAGACCATCGTTCTGGGCCAGCGCGCCGGTCATCCAGTCAGAGACGTACGCCGTATCGGGCGGGTTACCAGCCGCGATCTGGGCGAGCAGCTTGTCGAACATATCGTCTGACGACGGTACAGACTGCACTTCAATCTTGATATTCGGGTGGGTTGCCTCGAAATCCGCGATTGTCTTCTTCCAGAACGGGCTGTCCGTATTAACCCAGGTAGACCAGGTCACCGTAACTGGTTCAGTCGGGTCCGGGATATCCGGACTGTAATTCTCTCCGGCTGTGGGCGTAATCTCGGTGGGGGCTTCGGTTGGTGCGCCGCTGGGAGACTCAGTGGCAGCCATCGTCGGTGCTTCGGTCGGCGCGGATGTTGCACCTTCCGCTGGCGCTTGTGTAGCAACAGGGGGCGCCTGAGTCGCCGGCGCTTGCGTCGCTTTGGGGCCGCACGCTGAGAGCAGCATGGATGCCACTGCGAGCAATGCTATGACTGCCCAAATTGTGGATCTTTCCTTTCGCATTTCTTCCTCCTCGGAATAAGGTGAGATGCCCGGCATTACGATGGTGTCTCTGCTTGAATTTGCAAGTCAACAGCTGCCAGGACTGCCGGGTTTGGACCAGGCGCTGATGAGACCAGGAAGGAATTGGCTATCTTGTGAGCATCTTTGAGGAGAACAATTTCAGAAGGGTGTGCCACCTCGGCTTGCCTTATACAACTGGCTGCGTGCTACGGCGGATCAGGAGTTCTGGTGGCAGCACCAGGCGGCACGGAAGGCGATCTTTGTGAGACATCCGATCGACAAGCAGCTTGACAGCCTGCGCGCCGATCTCTTTTTTGGGTTGAGCGATAGTTGTAAGGGGGGGATTCGTAAAGTGAGCGATTTCCAGATCGTCATAGCCAACAACGGCGAGATCTCGGGGAACAGAGAAGCCAGCT
>DATHUN010000133.1:0-2569 GCA_035462205.1 Anaerolineales bacterium | reverse complement strand
ATGGAAGGAACTCATGGATGCAAATTACGAGGGTGTGTTGACGCTCGAGATTTTTTCAGAAGAGGATTTCACTTCCTCACTAGAAGTGATTGAGCAAATCGGATGCGTATGAAGCGCAAGATCACGTTGATTCTCGGTGGCGCGCGCAGTGGAAAGTCATCCTACGCCCAACGTCTCGCCGAGGAAGCGGGGAGCTCGGTAACCTTTATCGCTACCGCACAGGCTCTCGATGATGAGATGGATGCGCGTATCCAAAAGCATCAAGCGGAACGCCCCTCCGGTTGGCAAACGCTCGAGATTCCATCCGATATTTCTTCTTGTGTGCAGCAAATACAATCCAAAGTCGTAATTCTGGATTGTATTACCCTGTTGATCACGAATCTTCTGATGCAATATGTCAAAGATGATCTTGTCGACGAGGCCCCGTTTATGGCGGCTGTTCATCGCGAGATTGATGAGCTCATCGGCGCGCTTCAGGAATGTGAGCAAGACTGGCTGATCGTCTCCAACGAATTGGGCCTGGGACTTGTCCCACCGTATCAGATGGGACGCGTTTACCGCGATGCCCTTGGCTGGGCCAATCAGCGGCTGGCACGCGACGCCGACCAGGTGATCTTCATGGTTGCCGGTATTCCGACGAAAATTAAGTAGGTCTGTATGGAAATCACAATTCGAAAAATTGACCCGCAAGAATCGCCTCAAACAAATTCATTTTCGCGCACATCCATGGTCAATTCGCGACTTGTGCTACGGATCGAGAATGAGGAACTGGTGTATACCATTGTTCCGGTGGAACCCTATGAAAGAAATGTCCCTGCCGAAGATGTAGATTACGGATTTGATGACACCGGTCCTACGATCTTTTTCGCCGAGGCAGATGGGCACCTCGCCGGACGAATCAAGATGCTGCGCTGGTGGAATCGGTTTGCTTATGTGGAGGACCTCGTCGTCAACGCGCAATATCGCGGCATGGGAGTGGGACGCAAGCTGCTCGAGCGCGGCATTCAATGGGCGCGCGAAAATAATTATCCGGGTGTAATGCTGGAGACGCAGGATGATAACGTACCAGCCTGTATGCTCTACCAAAGCTGTGGATTTGTATTGAGCGGTTTCGATCGCAATGTTTATAAAGCCATCAATCCGAACACGAGAGAAATAGCTTTGTATTGGTATTTGATTTTTAATTCTTAGCGGCAGTAGGGGCAGGCAGCTGCCTGCCCCTACTGCCGCTACAATAACAATATGTTAAAAATTCAATCTCTCTCCGTCTCTTATGGCTCGCGCCGGATCTTGCACGATGTTTCTTTCGACGTGCAGCGCGGCGAGGTCCTCGCGCTGATCGGCCCAAACGGCGCGGGCAAGTCGACCCTCATCCGGGCCGTGAGCGGTGTGATTCCCTATACGGGCCGCGTCCGCACAAATGGAGATGATTTCGCCTCCCTGACAACTCTGCAACGCGCCAAATATATTGCGACCGTCCCGCAGGCTGTCGCCTTGCCTCCGGCCTATAGCGTATGGGAAACGGTCCTACTCGGACGAACCCCGTACTTGGGATTTTTGGGTTACCCCTCCAAAGCAGATGAGCAGATCGCCCGCCAAGCTCTGGAGCGGGTCAGTGCATTGCCGTTGGCAGATCGACGCGTTGGAGAGCTTTCGGGAGGCGAACAGCAACGGATCTTACTGGCGCGCGCTTTATGCCAATCGACGCCCATCTTGTTGCTCGATGAACCCACCGCGCACCTGGATTTGCAGTATCAAGTCAGTTTATTAGAACTGGTGTCTGAGCTTGCCCACAACGATCATCTTGCCGTGCTGATCGCTTTGCATGATCTCAACCTCGCCGCCCATTACGCAGACCGTATTGCGCTGATGGTGGCGGGCAAGATCAAAGCCATGGGCAAAGCAGACGAGGTGTTGCAGCCTGAATTAATTGAGGAAGCCTATTGCTTACCCGTGCAGGTGGTCAAACATCCATTTTTAGATATTCCGTTGGTCTTGCCTAATAAAAATAAATAAGTGGCATGCAACCATCTGGAGTTGCATGCCACTTTGTTTTACTCAGTTTGAGCGTGAATTTAATGACAGGTGCCGCTGCCACTATCCGTAAAGGATGAACCGGCGACGGGCACGAACTGCCAGCTGTAACCTGTGGATGTGAGGGTCAATTTCAATACACCAAACGTGGTGCCGTTACGAACCTGGCTGGTCGATAGCGGCGTTCCGAATCCATAGTGACTTTCACCTCCCGTCCCCACCACAAATTCGCGCAGACCCGAGCTGACTGCAGCTCCCGAGGCATTCATCTCTGTAAATCGCTCGTAGTTATGCTCGTGACCGCTGAGGACGATTTCGGCACCAGCGTTGTATAAAGTCTGCCAGAGCGTTTGCATCCCAGAGTTACTGCCGTGCGAAGTCCCGGAGGACCAGCGCGGTTTGTGCCAGTAGGCAAGAACGCATCTTGCAGGGTTTGCCGCCAAATCTGACTGCAGCCACTGGACCTGGGCACTGGTGGACGAGACAGAAATTTCAGAGTTCAAGGCATAAATACGCCAGCCACCCAGATTATATG
>DATHUN010000132.1:0-2390 GCA_035462205.1 Anaerolineales bacterium | reverse complement strand
GCCATCGAAGAAATAAATATAATTGTTCTTACGCCTCCTTCCTTGGCCGCTAAAAACAGCCTTCGACTCCCTTCAAAATTTATGTTCAGCGAGTCTTTCAGACTGAGCCCAGAAAAATCATGCGCCAAATGAATTAAGATATCCGCGCCATTTAGCGTTTCAGAACTTACGGGAGCGGACAGATCAAAGAAGACATCTTCAACCTGGGAGGAATTTTCTTGGCGTCTCGTCCGCCCGAGAGCGCGTATTGAACACCCTCGCTGAAGGCAACGGTTAATTAAATGCTTTCCTAGGTAGCCGGATGCACCCGTGACGGCAATCGTGCGCATCATTCCGAGTCCGTAATTTTGCAAGCAATCCTGCAGGGCTTGGCCATTATCGTCAATGTAGTAACAGCATCTCGCAACATATTCCTACAGAAGCAGGTGTTTCAGAGGTTGTGGATGCTATGTAATGATGAGCCGATTGCATCGATCTTGGCGCAGACGATCCAGACTGCAAATTTGTCAACTAAATCGGCGATGGCTTTTACAAACCATTCATCGCAACTAACCGGGACTTGCCGCTTGTCATACCCTACCTAGGATCGTAGAAGTTCAATGGAGCGTGGCGATCCAAGCCGATCCCGTTGCCAGCGCAGCAGGTGATGCTCCTCACTGCACAACGAAAATGCCTTCACTAAAGCAAATGTGCTTGCGATCCAAAAGGAAGAAGCCGGTGGGCATAAGATGCACGCACCAACAATCCGTCGGCAGAGCTCCAAGTATCAGACAATAATGAAATCAAATCAATTAGACCAGACTCTTCATTCTTCGCCATACTTGATGAGCAATGGGAGACAAGCTTCTTCCCCCAAGCGCCCATATACGCCGGCCAACTAATTTAACATCATCAACTCGCTTATTCATGTATGCGAGATAACAGAACTTGCGGGCACGTCGACGTTCTCCGGCCTTTAAATACAATGTTGAGATTCGGTCATAGTGCTGTGCTAGCACTTTACAACCTAGGTTCTTCAATATTTCTGCGCGATACTTTTCAACAATATATTGCCAGCCTTCGGCCTCTTTGACTCCATTTTTAGAGATCGTGTCTCCTCCGTGGATGTGATAAATCATCAGCGGCTTATCGATAAAAACGAAATCAAGTTTTCTTGCCAGAGCAATGGAGGTGTCCCATTCTTGGTAGGAAGGTATTTTTTCGTCTAAAAAACCGATTTCCGCTAAGCTTTCCTTGGGGACACATAAACACGGGTAAAGGGGACCAGGATGCGTTAAAAGGTCCTTGTACACAAAACCGTTTAATCTCGGCATTTGAAACATTTCTCTCGTCTTGTTTTGTTCTCTATAAATCCAACCACCGCCGTGAACCACACAAGGCTTCTTCATCCTCGTTATTTCCTGAATCTGCCATTCTAATTTCTCGGGTAACCACTCATCATCCGAATCCAAAAATGCAATATAATCACCCTTCGCATTTTTAATACCGACATTTCTTGCAGCCTGGGCTCCTTTACGTAATGGCATCGGTATCAGCCGCAGTCTTTCATCCGAAATTGATTTGACGATCGAAGTGGTATCGTCCGTAGACGCATCGTCGACAACAATAACTTCATGAGGAGAAATCGTTTGCCCTAAGGCAGAATCCAAACAGCGACGAATCGTGTGCGCTCTATTGTAAGCGGGGACTATTACGGAAACTTTGACATTGCAATCCATAGAGAAAACCCCATCCAGAGCAAACTTTGAACGATCGTATCTTTAATAGATCTGAGACATTCTCACTATTTACGTTAATCAGCCCGCCCACAAGACCAAGAGTGGTGAATGAGAATGTCCCCCTGAGCACCAACAAGTTTGCCGGTTTGAAAGAAATTTCCATCTTCCACATTCATGGTAAAAGCACTTTGCACCCAGTCGACTATTTCGTCGTTTACAGAACAAAAAACATTACACTCATAGGCCCCGAATCTGAGATTGACCTTTGGCCATTGGCACTCAAAATAACCCTTTCGATAGATATCGAGCCGACTAAAGCCTGAATCAACAGAGTTCATGTTCGTTAAAAGAACCCCTTGATTGTTTCTCACATTGAAAGAGACAAAAACTAAAGCATTCTGCATCTCTTTTTCTGATTCGTAATATAGTCGAACAATAATATTCTGCCCGCTCAGTACTTGATTGATCTCATGGCCTCCAGACTCATATATGCCAACTTTCGTGAATTTGAGCCATTGACTTCCCGTGCGGTCTTCGCGTTTTCCCAGCTCAGTCAAAGTTAATGTTTTCACCTGCCCGAAATAGTTCCGAATAGTGTCGTCAATTGTACCGCAAAATATCAACCTTCCTTGATGCAACATAAGTCCGCGTTTGCATAATTGTTGTACCGCC
>DATHUN010000131.1:0-3555 GCA_035462205.1 Anaerolineales bacterium | reverse complement strand
TCTGAGAGCGAGGCGGCGATATCCAGTAAAGCGGAGGAGGCGCGGGATTGAGAGAGTGCCCGCAGGCAGGCCGCCCGTACAAGCGAGTCACCATCGTTAAGTCCCTCCACAAGTGCCTTTGTCGATTCAGGCACGGACAGGTTACCCAGGATTTCTGCCGAAACGCGTCGGATGACCGGGTCAACATCCTGCAAACCCGAGACGGCAGTTTGTACCGCCGCCGCATCCTGGTGGAAACCACCAAATGGCTGCTCCTGACTGTAAAACAGGTGCGGGCGACCGGCGCGCAGTGCTTCGATCAGCGCGCCGTTGTAGCCACGCCGTGCCTGATATACCATGTAGGTGCAGGCCAGCGCTGCAAATAGACCGACGAAATAAAGCTGGTGCGGCGTGAGAGTTTGCTCGCCGATAATCAGGATGCCGCCGGCAATGAATGTCCCGGCTTGTTCCGGGACGCCGCTGATAAAAGTGCGCACTTGATCGCGTCGCTCGGGCGGTACCACGTTGAACATGGCCTGCCAGGCCGGATCGGCGATGCCATTCAGCCACAACATTTGCACGAAGCGAAACGCGACAATAATCGAAAAGACCGGGAGAATGACCAGGCCAGCAAAGCCAGCCAGATAAATCACCGGGAGAGCAAGAATCGAAAGCATAATACCGAAGCGTGCAAACAGCTTGTTTGCTAACAACAGTGAAATAAGAAATGCGGCCGCGGTACTGAAGCCATTGAAAAGGCCGAGGAAGGTTGCCAGAGCATTCTCGTTGGGATATTGTTGTGTGGCTGCTCTTGAAAACGGCAGAGAAATGGAGAAAAAGAGGATGGAAAAAAGGATCGTGGAAATAGAAATCCACTTCATCATGGATGAATTGCGAACGTACTGAAAACCGCGTTGCATCTCATCGCTCAATTTTGGCTGCCTGCGGCGCGCTGTTGTCCGCTCGCTGGCGGTTGAGATTTGTTGGCGGGATAAAAGAGCTCGGCTGAGCACGAATGCAAGCAGAAGTGTAGCTGCCCAAACAAGGAGCAGATTTTCGGTGCCGATGGACAGGACCAGCAGACCGGTGATGAAACCACCGATCACCTGACCCAGAATGCGACTGGCGTTGAAAAGTGGGAATAATCTTTTTGCCTGACGCGTATCGCAAACAAGACTGGCGACTCCCCACGTGACCAGGCCAATGAAAAAATTTAGCACTTCCTTGCCCAGCCAGAGCAAAGGATACAACCAGCTCCATCCACTAAATAGTGCAATGCGTCCGACAACCAGGAGGACCGCCACAAGCACAGGGATGGCGATATAAAGAGCCTGTTTCGACACACGGCTGAGTACGGCCGTCACACCGAATGACAGGATCATCGAAACAATTCCCAGGCCTACAAACATATATGGCAGATATTCCACGCCATAGCGGGCGAAGAACAATGCCTCGATTCCCGTCCCACCCAGGGCCGCGCCCATCGACGTCAGAAGCATGACACCGATGACAAGGAATGCCATGCGATTTTCGCCTTGTTTGATGGAGAGGAGTTGCTGGATGCGAGTCATCGGGGTATTTTAGAAATTGGAATCAGGTATTGGAGAATTGAAAATCAAAAATTGATTTTTCCAAGATGGATACCCACCGTTTATTTCTTCCTGCAGGGCAGGTCTTATTCATTTGAAGGAATCGGTCTGCGGCATTAAGGATGAAGTTTGTTCCTGTGTGTTCATGGTAGTCGCGCCATTGAAACTTTCCTTCGCGAGTTGCGCGGCTGTACGTAGTGCCTGATCGTAATGATGCTGGTATAAAATCACAACTTTCGCCATCAAGCGCCGTAAAACACGCGGCAGGGGCATGTGAATTTGCATCACATCGTGCACACGCGTTCCTCCGGCAGGTAATGGCTCGAAACGAAAAGTTTCTGAAAACGTTTTCTTGCCGTTCATAAAAGAATCTGTTGTTGAATATTCAAAGGGGCGCCAGTCGAGGACGATTTCGGTACTCAACGATTTTCCATGGGCGCAGTGATTGCTTGCGCCTTTTCCTCTTCGTCCCATCGGCCTTTCGCCCATTGACCAATGAGCATAGCCGCCTGACCATTCGTTGCGCTTGATTGGGTCTTGAAGCCACTCCCAGGTCACGGCCGGCGGCGTGGGGAAATCCACGCGCAAGACCAGATCGGCATCCTTTTCTTCTAGAACAATGCGACGCGTCTCGCTGATTTCCCTATACCGCTTGTGCAGATCAATATTATAGGTTTTGATTTCCCCCAGATGCTCATATGCCTCCGTTTGGACATGAGTATCGTCCAAATTTAGATCCAGGTGATCGAGACATTTCTCTGTGAACATGATGTAGGCGCGCCAGCCGGTCGCCTCGCTGACGTGATTCTTCGAAAGACGGTGGATCAAATTCACATCGGACCCGACCAGTTCGCGTACATTGCCAATGTGTTGAACGATAAAGTCCCCGTGGTGAGCGATAAATTTCAAATCCAGTGAGGGAATGTTTTGACAGGCCGCGCAGGTACAGGTAGTTTTATGGCGCATGGATACCTGCCGGTCGCGAAACGCCACATACGTCGATTCAAGAAACTCGAGAAATGTATCACCGCGTGCGAATGTGCTTTCCCCAGTATAGGCGAAGACTGCGTCCCCTTCCAGCTTGGAGATCACCATGAGCGGCGTAAACTTCTCGACCAGCAATTCGAGCAATTCCGTAAGAATCTCATGCGAATGTTCTAGCTCTGTCTTCGCCACAAAGGAAGTATAGCCAGAAATATCCGCAATTACAAAATAACCATGTTGAGTCACGGTAGACATTTTCGGACACCAATACTCATAATTATACTCTTCCAATCCTCCACCCATTCAAAACAAGGAAAGAGAAATGGTTCTGCTATAATTTTCGCCCATGAATACCAGCGCCAATCGCCAGATCGCCCGCGCCGCAGGAACAGTGATGTTTGCTTTCGTTTTGAGTAACCTGATGGGGCTGGTGCGACAAATTCTGGTTTCGCGCACGTTCGGAACCAGTCAAACGCTGGATGCTTTTTACGCGGCGGCCACATTGCCCGATATTCTATTCAGCTTGCTGGCGGGCGGCGCGCTGGCTTCAGCATTCGTCCCGACGTTTACCGGCTTTGTCGCCACCGAAAAACGGGAAGAGGCCTGGCGGCTCGCCTCGTCGGTAAGCAACATTGTCATCCTGCTACTGAGCCTTGCCAGCGGACTTGCCGCTCTTTTTGCTCCGGCCCTCGTCCGCCACGTGATCTTTGTGCTCAAGCCCGACCTGGATACTGGTCTCCAATCCCTGACGGTGGACCTGCTCCGAATCATTTTGCTTGCCCCGACTATTTTCGGCGTGAGCGGGCTGATCATGAGCATCCTGAATACGCACCAGCGATTCTGGCTGCCTGCGCTGGCGCCCGTCTTCAATTGGATTGGCTGGATCCTCGGGATTATTTTCCTTGTTCCCACGATGGGCATTTTTGGTCTTGCATGGGGATATGTCATCGGTGCGGTCCTACATCTTCTCATTCAAATTCCTGGCTTGCTGCAACTCAAAGGC
>DATHUN010000130.1:0-6785 GCA_035462205.1 Anaerolineales bacterium | reverse complement strand
ACGGTCCACTTTTTACTTACCAATCTCCAGCGTAATCAATCGGGTATGGCTTCGTTATCTGCTCGATGTGGCTTCGGCGTAGCTCTACAAGTTGACGAATGTGCAGGTTATCGTGGGCGACCCAAGCGCCAAACATCTCTCCC
Source organism: Anaerolineales bacterium (assembly GCA_035462205.1). Taxonomy (GTDB): domain Bacteria; phylum Chloroflexota; class Anaerolineae; order Anaerolineales; family Villigracilaceae; genus Defluviilinea. Next base: position 6,642 of record DATHUN010000130.1, on the reverse strand, counting down.
GCGCTCATCGATCCATATTGTGATGTGTAGGTGGTATCCCAATCGGAGTTGGACATTTCAGCCAGCCACTCTAACGATTGCTGGCGCTCGGCGAATAATTTTTCCTGCATTTCCGCAAAGTCTCGCTCATTGTATTGTCTTTCTCCTACCCACCTTTGTGGGTCGATTTGGTGCCACTCTTCGTTCTGGCGGTGCAGGATGAAGTCCAAATGCTCGCGAAAGTCCTCACGCTCTTCATCATACAAGTGGCAGACCACTTCCAGAATCGACCAGGACTCAGTGCTAGGCTTGATCTGTGCCTGCTCCTGCGAAATGTCCAACAATAAAGCACGGATCATCTCGGTGCTATTCGTCAATTCCTGATAAAGCATTCGGAACTCCATTACAGACTCCAGTTTCCAAATTTTCCCACAATCCGTAAAATATCAAAGCCCTCCGCAAAGGGGCGCTCCGCCAGGGCACCATGACGCAGCATGATGGCGCGCGTCAATTCTTTGTTGAAGTAGTATCGATCACGATATGTTTCATAGCAGGATAAAGCTTCGATTTTTTTATTGACATCCGCTTCGCTGACTTCGACCAGAAAATGAGGGAAAAAGCCGTGCGAAGAACGGACAACATCGAAGCCGAGAACCGTCGTTCCGCGAAAGGCTCGCAGAGTCTCGTCCGTCATTGTGTTGTGATCCTGATGCACGTCCTGTTTGGAGTGGACAAAGACCAAATCCGGTTTAAAGTCCCGGCGGAGCTTGAGAAAATACTCCAGAATATCCTGGCGCGAATCGTGGAAGATACGTGTCGTGAATGGTCCAAGGATAATTTGCTCTTTCGCAACACCGAGCACCGCCATCGATTTATAGTGTTCATTCTTCACATTCTGCAAATCCGGATTTTTTTGGTTGTCCGAAAGAGTGACACATAAAATGTCTGTCTGCTTAACCATGTGATGCAGCAAGGCACCGCAGCCTAATTCGATGTCATCAGGGTGGGCACCCAGGAAAAGGACTTTTCTGCCGAAGAAATTCATTTTGTTATTTATCCAAAACGGCGTAGGCCCGTACCGGGAATGTACCAAATGCTTTCACTTTGACGGGTGCAGCATGAAAGCGGAATCCACTCTCGGGGAGGCTCTCCAGTCCGCACATATGCTCACAGATTGGGATGCGATTGCCGAGCAAAATGGTATGCGCGGGCCGCGTCCCATCGGCGGTGTCGTCGATGTTATATGTGTCGATGCCAACGAACGCAACACTTGCATCCGCCAAATACTGCGCTGCCTCCCTGGTGAGGAAAGGATGATCTTCGAAATATTGATCCGTGCGCCAATGTCGCGACCAGCCCGTATGGATTAAAAGTGCCTTGCCGCTCAAATCGACTCCGTCAAACGCACCGGCGGGGATGGGGCGTCCATGCTCCTGTATATGCACCACGAGTCCCTCCAGGTCGGCAAGTGACTCCAGAGGCAGCTCTGCCAAATCCATTCCATCCGCGAAGCGATGAAATGGACTGTCAACATAGGTCCCGGTATTGGCAACCATCTCGATTTTACCGATCTGAAATTGGGTGCCTTCTGTGTAATTCTTGCGTGAGTCTTCGCGCGAGAGAAAATCACAGATAATGGGCGCGGGAAGTCCTTTGTATGTGATCATCCCATTTTCGACTTCATGGCTTAGGTCAATTAATCTGTTCGTCATTATGATGATCCTGCGAATTACGATGTACGAACTGCCTTATTTCGTAGCCAGAATACCACCAACGACTTTAGTCATGACCAGCTTGCCATCACGTTCGAGCCAGCGCGTAGCCACATCGGCGATCTTACTGATCAAGGCTTCATATTCTTCTTTGCCATTGAACATGGATGTCCACAGTTTACGGTCTTCACTCAGCGAGGCGCGCACATACTCGATGAACGGTGCGACCTCCGGGAAGGTGATCGGGTTTTCAAACTTCAATAGTTCTGTTTTAGCAAACTTGCTGTCGATGGTATCGTAAATCTCCCCTTTGAAGCGCGAGGAACCTGGCATGGGCGGAATGGGTTGGTTGGTAGCCTCCCTGATAATCTCGTAAAACATCTGCTTATTCTCGGGCAGAGGACCGGTGACAAAGAGCCGTCCGCCGGGCTTGAGCACACGGTGCGCCTCACCAAATGTAAAGTCCAGGTTCGATGCGTAATAGATGGCAAATGCACTGGAGAGTAGATCGAAGGTGTTGTCCTCAAATGGAAATTGTTTGTTGAAGTCCATGAAACTGAATTTGATGTTTTTATCCCCACGCTCTGCCAGCTTTTCGCGGGCTTTGGCGAGCAACTCCTCTGAGAAATCCGTGCCTGTAATGTCTGCTTGCCGATCAGTAAAATCGCTATATAAAAAGCATTGTTTCCCGGCACCGCAACCGACATCCAAAATTTTCATCTCGGCGCTAGGCTGGAGTACTTCGGTGTTCCACTGGTCAATGTTGCGCGCTCCGTAGGTTTCGTGAATGCGAATCCGAGTTAATAAGTCGTTGCTAGTTTCCTGATAGTTGATTTCCATCGTTTTGCTCCTTCTGGGTGTTCGTCGGATTATAACCAACGCACCTTCAAAATTCAATACCTGAATTTTGAACTATGTTAAAATCACTCGAAATTGAAAACCATCTCTTTGAGGACGACATGAAAAAGACAATCGCAACGGTAAAGGGGACACGTGAATTTTATCCTGAAGAAATGGCGCTTCGCAATTATCTTTATGAAAAAGTGCGTGCCGCTTCGCAATCCTTTGGATACCAGGAATACGATGGTCCCTTCCTCGAGACCATCGACCTGTACGCGGCAAAATCCGGCGAGGAGCTGGTCAAAAAGCAGTCATTCACCTTTCAGGATCGCGGTGGAGACATCGTTACCCTTCGTCCTGAGCTGACACCATCGCTGGCGCGCATGATCGCGGCGAAGCAAGGCGAACTGACCTATCCGGTACGCTGGTGGTCGTTCGGTCCGTTTTGGCGATATGAGCAACCTCAGAAGGGCCGGACGCGCGAATTCTTCCAGTGGAACATTGACATCCTGGGCGTCAGCACACCGGAAGCCGATGCAGAGTTGATCGCGGTCGCGGCAACTTTTTTGCGCTCGGTCGGACTCAGCCCGGAGCGTGCGGTGATCTACGTGAATAACCGCCGCCTGATGGAATCCGAGTTCGACGCACTGGGCATTGGGTCTGAAAAACGACTGGATGTCTCGAACTTGATCGATCGACGTTCCAAGATGGAACCACAGAAATGGGATGAATATGCCCTCGAAACGGGACTGACCGAGAAGCAGCGCGATGGATTGAAGGATGTTCTCACGAATTATGATCTGTGGAAGAAAAGCGATGAGTTGACGCGGCTCTTTGCTGCCCTGGAAGCACTCGGCGTAAAAGACTACGTCAAGTTTGATCCGAATATTATGCGCGGACTCTTGTACTATACCGGCACTGTGTTTGAAGCCTTCGATACAAGCGGCTCTCTGAAACGCGCCATCTTGGGCGGCGGACGGTATGACAACCTGCTTACGGACGTTGGTGGTAATCCAATTTCGGGAATGGGCTTTGCGATGGGGGATGTTGTCATCGGGATTATTTTGGAAGAAAAGGGACTTCTACCAGATTTTCCTCTTACGCCTGCGCCGGTCCTGGTGACCGTATTTGACGAGTCACTCTTGCTCAAGTCCTATGCGCTCGCCACGGAACTGCGCAACAGTGGCTTAAATGTTATGGTCTTCCCAGAGGTTGCCAAGCTACCGAAGCAATTCAAATTTGCTGACAAGATGAAGATGAAAGCCGCGCTGGTTTTAGGTCCTGAAGAAGAGGCGAATGGTCAGGTGGTAGTCAAGAATCTATCCAGCGGCGAGCAGACCGTGGTAGCACGAGAGGTGCTGGCGGCAGCGGTTCGCAGTCTAATAACATAGAATGTCCCTTTCCATCCAACCCGTGACGATCCACAACTGGCGCGATCTATCCCATCTGCAGGTCCGTGAAGATCAAAAGAATTTCGTTGCGCCAAATATATATTCCATTGCCGAATCGCAATTTGGATATGACCATCCCGAAGACGGGCATTGGGATATGGCTCCTTATGGCATTTATGATGGCGGTGAGCCTGTCGGTTTTTTGATGATCGGTTATAACTTTTCCCGTGCCAGGACTCAGGGATTCATCATTCGTTTGATGGTCGATGAGAAATATCAAGGTAAGGGCTATGGAAAATTCGGCATGCATTGGATTCTCGATCATTTTCGTAACGATGAGCGCATCCAAAGAATCGGGATCAGTTATGAGCCAGATAACGAAGTGGCCCGCACACTCTATGCCTCGCTAGGATTTGTAGAGACCGGGGAGATTGATCAGGGGGAAGTGGTGGCGGAACTGCAAATTCGTTGATTTATGGTAAAATTTTGCCCGCTAATATGGTGCCTGTAGCTCAACGGCAGAGCGCTTCCCTGTGGAGGAAGATGTTGTGGGTTCGAAACCCATCAGGCACCCTACAAAACAAGGCTTTTTGCCTTGTCACCCAGATCGGAGACCTAGGTCAAAAAAGCCTGGGTCTTTCGATTTTAAAATCATATACGTGTAGCCACTTGCTGTCGCTAAAGTGTCGGAACTGGAGACAAGCATGACTATGAAAATTGTACCAAATTTATAAATATCGGCAACTTAACAACCTTTAGATTCATCGAGCTCAAAGTACTAAGATACCATCAAAGGGAGCAAAGAATGTCCGGGTACTACAATCCAAAGAGAAAAAGCAACCTCTATAGTATTCAATCGACTATGCCTTTTCAGATGAATGGAGGGATTCTCTGCGGGGCGGGATTACTGCAAAAGTGGACCGCCCAAATGTTGTTATAACGGGCTGGGTTGATGATATGTGGGTAAACCCTAAAGGTGAATATATAGTTGTAGACTACAAATCCACCTAAAAAGACGGAGAAGTGGGTTTGGATGCCGAGTGGCAAATTGGTTATAAGCGCCAAACGGAGATATACCAATGGCTATTCAGGAAAAACGGTTTTAAAGTTTCAGATACCGGCTACTTTGTGTATTGCAACGACAATACCGACAAAGAGGCTTTTGACGGCAGGCGGGAATTTGATCTAAAGATAATCCCTTACAAGGGGGATACTTCTTGGGTTGAAGGCACGATATCAGATGCTATTGAATGTCTTAAATCGGACAAGCTTCCAAAACCTGGAATAGATTCTGATTACTGCAAGTACAGAAAGGCAACAGTGGAGGCCCGAAGCCAATTTGCAAATCAATAATCCGAAGCATTCTCCAAGAAAAGGAGATCATCGAACACTTTTCACCTCCTCGCAAACTATTCTTTAAAGAACTTTCCCAAGACGGGAGCCAGAACTTTGGAATCTACATCGTGGGTCTGACCTTCTAGCGTCTGCCATTCTACAGTCGGTATTAATTTAGCAAGCTTTTCTGCTGAAGCGCGCATATTGGGATACGTTGGAAGGCTGCCACCGCCATCCATAACCAAGGTTGGGACAGCAAGGTGTTTAGCCTTTTCGGCGGGAACTTTGCGATCTTCACCCAAACAGGCAGCATCATAGGCTAGAGTTGGTGCCACTTTCTCTAATTCTGGCCAAAATGGTGACTGCTTCATTCCCGCGAGCATCTCATCAGGAACATCTACTACCTTCATGAATGCAGTTACAGCATCGCCGTTTTTGCCAGCTCTAAGTGATTCATTAAGTGTAGTTCTATATTCTTTCCACTTCGCTTGACCGGCCTCACTTTCATCATAAGGAACCTCGTATATTGCTAGTTTTTTAACTTTCTTTCCAAGCTTACTCGCAGCTTCAAGTGCCAACGCCCCACCAGACGAAATGCCATAAAGGTATGCCGTGCCACCTGCCTCATCAATAAGTGCTTCAATATCTTCGATCTCCTTTTCAACTGAGTATGGTGAGGTATCTGAGCTGTCTCCGCGTCCTCGGCGATCATAGTAGTAGACCGTAAAATTAGGCGCTAGGAGGTTTGCAAGTTCCTCGAAGGATGAGCGTGTAGCGGTTGCACCTGTCACCAAGACGACAACCGGCCCTTGACCTACTTTGTCATAAACAATTTTTGTTCCATCTTTCGAAATTACTTGTGCCATATCATGCTCCTTATCAGCTTTTCAATGAATGAAGATTATTAAGTATTTCCACTGGTAAATTGAACGGAAGTTCAATAAGCCGCACTACACGTTTTCGTGCAATGCTGAGACTTTTCAATAATAATCTATTTCTTTTCGATCTTCAAAGTTAGCTCATACGTCTAATCGTTTCAGGTCATTCTTTGCGGTCTTGTATTGTTACAAGACCACGCGCAAGACCTAATTTATGGTCTTCGCTTTTTCAATCGGGGCGTCTGCGAGCCGGTCTTGCTCGTCAAATTCTGGCGCTTGAAGTGTCCCATATCCACACATTGCCAACGCTCTGCCGATTGCCCCTGTCTCGGCTTTTTCTATGTAATCAGGAAATCCGATCTCGGTTTCTTTTTCCTGGCAGTTGCGATTACCGTGCCCAGCATGTCTTTTATTGTTACCTTCATGACAACCGCTTTGTCGGCTAACTGCTCAACCTCTGTGAAAATGCTCCACAAAGGATGATCTTTCCGAAACCAAGCAATCCGG
>DATHUN010000129.1:0-3202 GCA_035462205.1 Anaerolineales bacterium | reverse complement strand
GTTCCAAATTCCTGTTTACGCTTCCCACGCAGCCGCATGCAGATTCCGTTATATAATACGCTATTCGAGAGAGGAGATCTGTGGCATGAAAAGGGCCGTCAGCATTAGCATTGGGTCATCGAAACGCAATAAGGCAGTGCAGGTGAATCTGCTCGGCGAAACAGTCAGCATCGAGCGTATTGGCACTGACGGCGACATGGAAGCCGCCGCGCTTAAATACAAGGAACTCGATGGTAAGGTTGATGCCTTTGGTGTAGGCGGCGCGGATCTCGGCGCACTGGTGGATGGAAAGTGGTACCCCTTTTTTTCCGTGAAGCCGATGGTGCGCTACGTACAGAAAACTCCGCTCGTGGACGGCGGCGGGTTAAAGAATACGCTTGAAAATAAAGCACCCCCATTCCTCGATACGAAGATCGGTGATTACATCAATTCGCGCGGACGCAAGGTTTTGGTCACCGTTGGCGTGGACCGCTGGGGACTTTCCAAGTCGTTTGCTGAATGTGGATATGAAACGGTTTTTGGCGACCTTATGTTTGGTCTGGGTATTCCCATGGCAATCCACAAGCTGAGCTCGGTGAAATTCTTGGCTGCCTTACTCATGCCTGTTGCCGGACGGCTGCCTTTTGAATGGATTTATCCGACGGGCGAGAAGCAGGAAAAGCGCACTCCCAATTGGAAAAAGTATTATGACTGGGCAACGGTGATCGCCGGTGATTGTCATTACATTAAGCGCTTTATGCCCGATCAGCTGACCGACAAGGTGATCGTCACTAACACCACCACGCCCGAGGATGTGGAAACATTCCGCAAAGCCGGTGTGAAATACCTTCTCACTACCACGCCTGTCTTGGATGGTCGCTCGTTTGGTACGAACATGATGGAAGCCGCTCTGGTCGCCGTCTCTGGCAAGCGACGTCCGCTGACGTGGAATGAACTAAACGAAATGCTTGATAAACTCGATTTTGAGCCGCAATTGCAAGAACTGAATTAACTGTCATTGCCCGCCTCAGACAATGACATCAAGGAGAAATTATGGATGCTATCGTAACTGCCGGTGGAATTCCGCAGCCACAAGACCCGCTCTATTCCTACTCACACGGTGACTCGAAAGCCTTGATCGATGTTGCAGGCAAGCCCATGATCCAGTGGGTGCTGGACGCATTGAGCGATGCGAAGAATGTGGACAACGTTATCGTCATTGGTCTCTCCGCCAAGAGTGGGCTGACCTGCAAAAAGCCGATCTACTACATCTCGAACCAGGGCCGCATGCTTGCCAATATTGTGGCCGGTGTGAACAAGACTCTCGAGCTGAACAAAAAGAATCAATACGTTCTGATTGTCTCCTCGGATATCCCGGCGCTCAAAAGCGAAATGGTAGATTGGCTCATTGATACCTGCATGGAAACGAAAGACGATATCTATTATGGTGTCTGCCCGCGCGATGTGATGGAAACAAGATTTTCGAACTCGAAACGCACCTACACTCATCTCAAGGATATGGACGTCTGCGGTGCGGATATGAATCTCATCCATGTGCGTATGGCAACAGAACATCTCGATATGTGGGAGTCCATTATCGGCTCGCGCAAGAGCCCATTGAAACAAGCAAGCATTATCGGTCTAGGTACATTGTTTGCGCTCTTCACCCGGCGCTTGACGCTAGAAGATGCTGTGAAGCGCGTCTCCGAGCGCATCGGCATCAAGGGGCGCGCGATCGTCTGGCAGCACGCGGAACCGTGCATGGATGTGGACAAGCCTCACCAACTTGAGCTTCTGCGTGAAGACCTTGCCAAACAGCAGCGCAAATTGGAAGCAAAAGCCAAGGCGGCTGCGCGTCGCTCCAGTGCAGAGAAGCCTGCCAAGACGGGTAAGAAAAAAGCTGCCACGGTAAAAAAGACCACGACCAAAAGTACGAAGGTCAAACTGAAAGCATCCTCCAAAGCAGAACTTCCGAAATGAATCTTCAGTCCGTCATTGAACTGGACGCAAAGCTCTCCAATCAAATGCGCGTGGCAGAAAAGCCAGGCGCATTGCGCGCTTTTGCGGCCTTCTTCGCTCATTCCGGCGATTCGTGGTTCTGGTGGTTGGCATTAATCCTGCTCTGGCTCGTAAGTAATTCTCAGTGGCGACGGTGGGAGGTGGTTGAGTTTGTCGGCATCGGCGGGCTGGCTGCGCTGGTGATGGTCATTAAGTTTCTTGTGCGAAGAAAACGTCCCGAAGGGGAATGGGGCAGTATTTACCGGAACACCGACCCGCATTCCTTCCCATCCGGTCATGCGGCACGTGCCTTTTTGATCGCGGTAGTCGCCTCGGCGCTCGCGCCGGCGTGGCTGGCAACCTTGTTATGGATCTGGGCGCCACTCGTCTCCGTTGCGCGCGTGGCAATGGGCGTGCACTACGTCTCAGACGTGATTGCAGGCGCAGCGCTTGGAATCGCGGTTGCGATGATCGGGCTGCAAATCTATGAACCACCGTTGCTGTGGTTTATGAATCTGATCGGTTTTCCCTTATGGTAAATTGAAAATCCCGCAACTGGTCTGCGGGATTTTTATTGATTATTGCTGATGAGCCTGGATTGTTTTCAAGTGTTCTTCAATATGGGCAAGACCTCTTTCCACCCACGTCTGCATTGTAAAGCCATGGCCGAGCATGGTATGACGGGATTGGCGGGACCACGCTTCTACAGGAATGTTGCGCAGCATTTGCGCCAGTGCTTCCACATTTTGAACCAACTCATCCACAATTTTTTCCAACGGTTCCTGGATGGAGTAGTGCTCTGCCATGTACCTTTCGCCATCGAAGTTTGGAAACTCAGGGTTATCTTCTGCTGCTGTGCGGCGGGCGCGAGCACTATAGACCAGCTTGTCAACATCACGCGTATGCGCGGCGAGCTGATGGACATTCCAGCCCCCATCAATCGGAGCGAACACATCGTCTGCCTTCAGACACCGGTCGCGGAACTCATGTGCGGTCTGGACCAACCTCTCAATTAATTCTGCACGGTATTGCAACAACTCTTTCATTGCTCCTCCGATCTTTCTCCTAGTAACGCAAAAATCTTTTCGATAATCTGGTCGTGATTAGTTTCAAGCGCATGCACCTGGATGCCGTATTGACTCAGTTCACGGGCAGCCTGCTGGGTAAAGCCCCTTAATCCGTCCATGCTGGCTGCAAAGGCTGCTTTGCTGCTGTCCTCAGGATT
>DATHUN010000128.1:0-25457 GCA_035462205.1 Anaerolineales bacterium | reverse complement strand
GGAGGACTGACATCTTCTTAATTTGTGTCTGGGCTCTCTCTAGCTGCGCAGTCCTCGCCACACTTCTAGCTTGGCCTTCACGCGGTGGATGACCTCGTCGGTGAACTCTGTTGTGGACAGGCGTCCGCCTAAATCGGTGGTGACCTGCCCGGCGTGGACCGCTTCGAAGACCGATTCGTAAATAGCACGCGACGCTTTCTCGGCTTGCGGCGTGTGCAGGTAGGCGAGAATCGCAGCTCCCGCCAGGATCATCGCCATGGGGTTGGCAAGGTTCTTACCTTCCAGGGCGGGCGCCGTTCCATGTGGGGCTTCGGTGAAGACGACCTTGATCTGCGAGTTCTCGTCGAAGGCGATTACCTGGCTCTCGGACCCGGCAATGCTGCCGAACATCTGCAGCACCATGTCGGAGAGGATATCGCCATCCCGGTTAAGTGTCGGGATGACCATCGCCTCGCCGTCACTTTTCAGCAAAAGCGCGAGCGTAGCATCGATCAGCTGCGGATCATATTCCACATTTGGATGACGTGCCGCAGCAGCGTCCAGTTCCTCTTTGAACATACCCTCATACGTCGGGCTGACCGTGTACTTTGGTCCGCCGAAGACACGCGCATTCGTACGCTCGGCTTGCAGAAAAGAGAACTCCGCCACCGACCGGCAAACCTTGCGGCTGATCTTAGAGGTGCGATAAGCAATCTCATCCCCATTTGGCATGGTCTCGCGCCATTCCTTGGCGCCATAGGCATCGTCGACGGCCATGCGGACGATTGAGATCGGATCGTGGACACCTCCCACCGGGCGGACGCGCGGCAGGCGCCGTCCCGTGCGCAAGATCACTGTGCCGTTGATATACTCGCGCAGCAGGGCATTGGGGCTGCCGACGTCATTCTGTTCGGGTGGCGTGATCGTGGCTGCCTTCATCCCCAGACCGGTCTCGCACATGGCATTGGCAGCATCCTGGACTACTTGGTTCTTGGTGGCGCGCCGCTGTGTCAGGCTAATGTCGAAGTGCTGGAAATCCAGCGCCAACCCGATCACATCGGGGACGAGCACACGCAGTGCCTCCTGGAGCAGTTCTTCGCCGGTCTGGTCGCCGTGCATGACAACGATAGTTCGTGTATTCCCGTTCGATAAAGCGGACATCCCAGTCTCCCGTTCTTAATTGAATTTCTAAAAATCTTGCAGTATCAATAACGTTCGGCGATTGTACCTCAGTTCAGGATGGGCTCTTCTCAAGTAGAGCATCGAAGAGATATTTACATAAAACGATCCTGCTCCACATAGAGTAGGGCTCGCTTCTTGCAAGTACTTTGGAAGCTCTAAATATGCATCTGCGCTATATACTGCATAGGCTTATGACGATCGATCATGAAGAGCTTTTGAACGGTTACGAGAACATCCTGAAGCGACGCAATGTGCTCGGGTTGCGGCTCGCTACATTATTGCTCAGCATCCTATTCCCTCTGTTCTGGCTATTGGACTGGGTATTGCTGCCACGTTGGGTGGGGTTGACCTTCTGGCTCCGTCTGCTGGGGACACTCTACAGCCTGGCGATCTGGATCGCCACCTTCCGCCGCAGGGACTTCGTGTACCGGCACACGGACAGTTTGGCGATCTCGGTCGGCGTCCTGATCAGCTGGCTGATCGCGATCCTGACCTGGCTGGATCACGGGTATGAATCACCTTACTACGCCGGCTTGAATCTGGTCATTCTGGGATGCAGCTTCCTCTTTGTCTGGCCATTGCGCCGGGCGTTGGGCTTCAACCTGCTGATCTACAGCTTTTATATGGTCCCGCTCCTGCTGGGAATCATCCCCGTTCATGACCCGGTTGTCGCGATCAGCAATCAATTCTTCATCCTTAGCACGCTCCTGATCAGCATTATCTCCCAGCAACACCGCCTCAGCCAGGAGCGCAAGGATTATGTTGCCATCCAGCAGCACCGGGTATTGCTCGAGCAGGCGCAAGCCCTGGCAGCCACAGACCCGTTGACTGGCTTATACAATCGCCGTGAATTCTTCTCGCTGGGTGCCTTTGAGCTGGAACATGCCCGGCGCCTGAACAAGCCTCTTTCTGTGCTGGCGATCGATATCGACCACTTCAAACAGATCAACGACCTGCACGGGCATTTGGTGGGGGATGAGTTTCTGCGGGCGGCCGCTCATATCTTCCAAGCGAGCCTGCGCCAGGACGATATCCTGGCACGCATCGGCGGAGATGAGTTTATGGCGCTGCTGCCTGCTACAGGCCTGCACGAAGCCGCCGTCATTGCCGAGCGGATCCTGCTTGCGCTGCAGCACATCTCCTTCCCAAGCACACAACAATCGTTGCAAGCCACCGTCAGTGTTGGCGTTGCTCTGCTGACCGAAGATATCGTCGATCTCGATGCCTTGCTGCTGCGCACCGACGAGGCGCTCTATGTTGCGAAGCGCGCCGGCAGAGCCCGGGTGCATACCTGGTCCGAAGTCCAGCAGGATGTTGAAATATCCTGAAGGGATCGCGGTCTGATATTGCGATCCGCGGCAAAATGTAGTTCCACGGAGCATCGGCTGGATCAAAGCGGATCTGGCCGATGCTCTATTAAGAGTGGGGAAATGGACACCTACTGGGCAGGAGATGAGTTTCGTTCGGTTAGATTTCTTTAATGAAGAAATCCATTCCCGTAATTCAAGCGTACTTTTTATTACCTAAGCACGCCTTCCTTGCTTTTCTCTTAGGAAAGCAGTGCCACGGTGGATTCGATCGCGGATGAAAAAAATTAGATCGATTAAACCTAATACGCTTGGAGATTCATATGAAAAATTTTATCAACAAACTTGCATTGAATGGTACTCTGCTGGTTCTCGGCGTCCTTTCGCCGGTACTGGCAGGACCTACGTTCAAGACATTCCGTATTCCCACTGCGGATAGCCAACCTAGAGAGATTACCCTGGGGTCGGACGGCAATATGTGGTTCACAGAGTCGGCATTTGATGTGAGTAAGATTGGGCGCATCGATCCACAGGGAACGATTACAGAGTTCGCCGTTCCCACGCAATTTTCCCAACCGTCAGACATTGTCGCAGGCGCGGATGGCGCCCTGTGGTTTACGGAACCTTCCGGTTTTCCCTATGGGATTGGGAGGATCACCACGGCTGGTGTGTTCACCGAATTTGGGCTGGATCTCAATACCTGCAGCCCGTGCAGTATTACCCCAAACGGAATTGCAGCCACTCCTGATGGAAATATCTGGTTCACCGAAGCCAACCGCAACGCTATTGGTAAGCTGGAGCCCTCCACCGGAACCTTTACGTTCTATCCGATTGCCACGCAGAATGCCGGACCCGCGGGCATCACGGTGGGTCCGGATGGGGCCCTGTGGTTTGCGGAATTTCATGGCAACCAGATCGGCCGCATCGATCTAGCGGGAAACATCACGGAATTCGGCACGGCAATTGGACCGGAGCGAATCACCCCGGGACCGGATGGCAACCTGTGGTTCACGGAACCCTTCAATAACAAGATTGGGCGGATCACCCTTGCAGGCGTGGTCACGGAGTTCGCCCTTGCCTCTCCTGCCCAACCGCGGGACATCGTTGCCGGCCCGGATGGAAACTTATGGTTTACCGAATATGGGGCCGATCAGCTGGCGCGCATCACGCCAGACGGGATCGTGACTGTCGTCCAGAAAGTACGCGGCGGACCCTGGGGAGTTGGAAAGGGTGCGGATAATACGATTTGGGTCACCCAGTTCGATGGAAATAAAATATCCAGGCTTAGGGTAGGTCCTTAATCCTTGCCATGTGCTGCAGATAGGCGCGGCTCTACACCGCGCCTATCCTATTTTAATGGGCTGGAAATAATCGCAATCAAGTCTGCTCGAAATTCTAAAAAGTAGAAGTGGTTCACTATCGAACCAATCCGGAGCACGGGGGGTTACTGCTCACAGAATCCATCATTCGAGGCATGCATTGAGTCAAGACACGTTCAAGGTCTATGGGTATCGCTGGGTCGTATTACTCGCCTTCATGGCAATTGTTGCCGTCAACCAGCTGTTATGGATCACCTTTGCTGCCATTACCCGCGAAGCCACGCAATTCTATAAGGTCTCCGAGCTGGCGATTGGATTACTTTCTTTGAGCTTCATGGTTGTGTATCTGCTTGCCTCGTTTCCGGCTTCGTGGATCATCGATACTTATGGGATTCGTCTCGGTGTTGGCATCGGAGCTGTACTCACGGGGGTCTTCGGTCTGCTGCGTGGACTGGTCGCCTCCAGCTACACCTGGGTGCTGGTCGCTCAAATTGCCATTGCCATCGGGCAGCCCTTCCTTCTCAATGCGATCACAACTATTGCGGCACGCTGGTTCCCGATGGAAGAACGCGCCACCGCCAGTGGCTTAGGTTCGCTCGCCATCTATCTGGGCATCCTCGCCGGTCTGGCACTCACTCCCTATCTCACACTTCGTTCCGGGATTGCCAGTATGTTGCTGGTCTATGGCGTTGTATCCCTGGCGGCGATGCTGGTCTTTCTTGTATTAGCTCGCGAGCGTCCGCCGTCGCCTCCCTGCCCGCCGGATCAGGAAGCTCGTTCCTTGATGCTGGATGGACTGCGCAAAATGATCCGCCAACGCGACTTCATCGTCTTGATGGTGATTTTCTTTGTGGGCTTGGGCGCCTTCAATGCCATCACCACCTGGATTGAGCAAATCCTGGCGCCAAGAAATTTCTCCGCCATTCAGGCTGGGAATGCTGGCGGAGCCATGATCTTTGGCGGCATTCTGGGTGCTTTGATTCTCCCCATAGTTTCCGACCGCTCTCGCAAGCGTGTACCATTTTTGATACTCGCTGTGATTGGAGCAACGCTGGGCTTGATTGGACTCACGTACATCACGCGTTTGAGCTGGTTACTGCTCTTCTCTTTCGTATTTGGCTTCTTCTTGTTGAGCGCCGGCCCGCTGGGATTCCAGTACGGCGCCGAGATCACCTACCCCGCTCCCGAAGGGACATCCAATGGTCTCTTATTGCTGATGGGACAGATTTCCGGCATCCTCTTCATCCTGGCTCTGTATGCGTTCAAGTCTCCGCAAACCGGTTCGATGACCCGGCCGCTGCTCATTCTCATCGGGTTAATGGTCTTCGCTCTGCTTTTGTCGACTCGTCTCAAGGAGGCGGCATCACTCAAAACATCCTCATAACATTTGCAGACGACAGCCATTTTCTTTGGAAAATGTGTCCCTTAACAAGATATTGGAACAGGCTCAAGCTTACTGGGGCATGACTCTGGTCTACCTTTCTGCAAACTATTCTGGGTAAAATTACGAAGCGCAGAAGAAGTAGGGAAGCTTTACCTTTCGATTCCAGCGCCCAAAACGGTTCCATAGTTTGTTTATTGATGAGATAAGCAGTTATAGCCCAAAAAGAAGATTGGAATTGTTTTACGATGACTCCCAATAGAAACGGAAAACCTGACCTTCACAGGAATACATTCCGCAAAAACGCTCTTCCAGGATTTCGTTCTCCCAGCCTGTTTGTTCAATTGCCGGGCATCGGATTAACGATGTTTCTGTTTGGCGGCCTGACCTTTTGCGTACTGGCGTCTCAGCTGAAGACCAATGAGGCTTTGCTTACATGGGATATGACCATCGCTAAAATGTTTCGGGATACGCAGATCAATGCCCCTTGGAGTTTGATGGAAGATATCCTCTTTGGAATCTTTCTCGGCAAGGAAGTTGTGCTTGTGATTGCAATGATCCTGGCGACCTATTTTCTCTATAAACGGTTCTGGCGGGAGCTGGCGATGGTCGGGATCGGCATCGGGGGAGGTGCTTTGATCGGGATTGTTCTCAGTCGCTACTTCGACCGCCCCGGGCCGGTGAATCACCTGGAGGTTCTCCAATTGTCTGGTCCCTCCTTTCCGAGCGGACCGGCTCTGATGGCGGTTCTTGGCTACGGGTTGCTGGCGTACCTGCTGGTTCCCAACCTGCCGTCCCGCTTTTGGAAGTGGTTTGTTGCCCTTCTGTGTACGCTGGCGATCGGGCTTGTTGGCCTGAGCAGTCTTCTGTTTGGGACGCACTATGCCTCCGATGTGATCGCAGGGATTGCCCTCGGCCTGGCCTGGGCGGGACTCGTATACACGCTGGTGGAAAAGATGTTTCCGCAAGAAATGATTGGAAACCAGGAACGTCTACAAAACGCAATCTCTCTCGAGGGTCTTCGTTCTCCCGGCTTGTTCAAACGGCGACCGATGATCGGCATAGTCTTAATCCTGCTTGGATGTATAAGTTTTGCAGTCCTGGGATATAACGTCCTTACTAACGGATCTTTGGTGCAGTTTGATCTCGCTGTATACAAGGGATTGCTTGCTCAAGCCAAAGTGGCTTCGTCGAGAGTGAATGAGCTGATACTGTTTGGATTCTTTGTTGGCAAACAAGCCGTTCAATGGATTGCGCTGATTTTGAGTGTGTATTTCCTCTGGCAGCGATATTGGCTCGAATTTGGGATGCTCCAGGTCAGTACCCAGGGCGGCGGTCTGATCAAGAACCTCGTCATTGACTATTTTTCCCGCCCCCGGCCGCCCGAACAGCTGGGATTTGTCACCACGGAGTTACCCTCCTTTCCGAGTGGGCATGCCATGGGCACAATTATTTGTTACGGTTTTCTGGCGTATTTGATCGTTCCGAGGATGCCTTCACTCGTTTGGAAATGGACGGTGAGCATTGTTATCGTCTTGCTTGTACTCTTTGAAGGCTTAAGCCGCATCTTCCATGGCAATCATTATCTGACCGATGTATTGGCCGGCTATACCCTCGGCTTGACCTGGTTGGTATTGGTGTGCACATTACTGGAACAGATTTTTATGAGAAGCCGTGAGGATAGAAAGTAAGGAGCTTCAGGGAGGTGCTTTGCATCATCGGCAGCTCAACAGAGACAAAAAATCTACCTGGAGTAGAATTAAAAATTCTTGATGTTTCCTTCCTTGCGCGCAGCGATATTGCCTTAGCGCCGACCTACGCGGCTTAGTTCCACTACATATAAATGGAAAAAGGACGGGGCGAGAGGTATTCTCGCCCCGTCCTTTTGAGCTGCCGCCATCGCCGGACAGCAATAATCAAAACCCTATTCTCATGCCGAAGGAGAACTCGGTTTAAGGAGCTTCGTAGGATCCTATATCACAATGAGCGCCCTGCGGACGGGCTACGCCACGTTGATCGGTAGCGGGACAGACTGCATCGTTCGCGGTGTCAATCGCCGGGCTACCAGACAAGAGCGCATGGGTCAGGGTGGGTCCACCGTTATTGGCCAGCGGACCAATCTGAGCCGTACCGTTGATCAGGTCGCTTGCCACCGGGTTGCAACTGTCATCCTGAATCAGATTGTTGCCGCCGGAAACAACATTTGCCGTGATGCCTGATGCAGACTTCTCGCAGGCGTACCAGTGGTTGCCGGTGATGATTGTGTTCGTCAGCGTGAGGGTCGGCACGAAGCCGCCGCCAAACTGGCCAATGAAGAGCGTGGACGGAGCCCAGTCTGGGGCGATGTTGTTGGCAATGGTAGAACTGGTAATCGTGATGTTGCCGTCGGTCTGGAAGATTGCACCTCCGTGCCAGCCCGTTGCTGTGTTACCGCTGATCGTGCTGTTGGTAATCGTCATATTGCCGAGGGAGCGGATCGCGCCGCCCACATCGTTGGATACGTTGCCGCTGATCGTGCTGCGCAGGATGGTGGTGGTGGTGCGGAAGAACGAATAAACACCGCCGCCTGACCAGGCCGCCTGGTTGTTCGTCACGCTGCTATCTGTGAGGTTGAGCGTGGCGCCATCGCCATTATAGATGCCGCCACCGCCTTGCCAGAAATCTCCGGCGTTGGTTGCCATGGTGTTCTGCGTGACAGTCACATGATCCAGCGTTAGCGAGCCATTGTTGAGGATGCCACCAGCCAGCTGGAAGCCGTAGCCTTTGGTGATCGTCAGTTGTTTGATAGTCGCGGTCGTTCCTGCATTGACGATGAAAACGCGATCGGTATTGTTCCCGCTGATTGTTAAACCGGGCGTCGCGGATCCATCAATGATGACGTTTTTACCAAGAGTCAACGGACCCGAGAGCAGGGTGATCGTCTGATGGGCGAGCGTGGCGGAAAAGTGTACCGTGCCACCGACACATACACTGCTCAATGCTCTGCGCAGTGATCCAACTCCACTGTCGGCGGTGTTTGTAACCGTGACATCGCACGGTGCGTTTAGTCGAATCTGGTCAAAGAACGCTGGCCTGCTCAAACCATCCGGGATGGTAAAGCGCAGAGTCTGAACCTTCGAAAGATCGAGGACATATCCATCGGCGTTTTGGAATGCCGAGAATGGAACACTGATCTGCTTCCAGCCTGTGAAATTATCCCGGAACGATGCCCGGAAAGTTACGGGCTTTGGCTTGGTCTGGAACAGGCGCACATAGTCGACAGACATGCTCTGGGGGAAGGTTGTATCGGCGCCCACCTCTCCACCAAAGTTGCCGCCCACGGCTACATTCATCAGAATAAAGAATGGATGGTTGAACACCCACTGCTTGCCCTGCAGGAACGCATCGTTGGGAGTGGCGGAAAAATACGGAATGCCATCGATCGTCCAGACGATTTTGTCCGGCTGCCATTCCACTGCAAAGACGTGGTAATCATTCGCAACGGGTTTGCCCAGGTCGTAAGTATCGCCGTAACTCTGTCCGCCAGAGTAGCCCGGACCATGCAGGGTGCCGAATACTTCGTTGGGCAGGCGGCCCACATGTTCCATGATGTCGATCTCGCCGGTCTGCGGCCAGTTGACCTGATCGATATCGGTGCCGAGCATCCAGAATGCCGGCCATAAGCCTGCGCCCTGCGGCACCTTGATACGTGCCTCCAGGCGGCCATAGGCCAGCTCAAAACGATTCTTGGTGAGCAGCCGCGCCGATGTGTACTCACATGGACCGTAATAACAGAGCAGTGATCCATCAGCTTCTTTCACTGTGATCTTCAGGTTTCCCAAACCGTCGGTGGCAACGTTGTTCGTCCCGTCGGTGTAGTATTCCAGCTCGCTATTGCCCCAGCCCGGGATGCCATTCACCGTGCCATCGCCCACTTCCCGGCCCCATACGCTGGCATTAGGCGCAGTGCTGGCTCTGCTATTAAACTCATCACTCCAGACCATCTTCCAGTCCGAGGGACTGCTTAGAGGTGCCAGGTTGTTATCCAGGCTGACCCCAATATCCCTGTTGCTGTTCCGCCCGTAATACCAGAAGTTCAATCCTGACACGTCGCTCCAATCCTGACCCGTGGGGAAGGTGCGGCTGAACGAATACGTGCCCGTGCCGCTTGTCTGAGCTGCCTGCAGGATGTGTTCATAGGCGCCCTGACCCGGCAATGCCAGAGCGTTAGCGGCTGCGATTTCCGGATTAGACAGGGTCGCTTTTTTATCCGCTTTCCACAGATAGGGGTATGTTTCAAAATCATCGAGCAGGGTCGGGTCATAGGATTCGTTATCCAGAATGTCCAGCCGCGCGATCGGGGGTATTCCCAGCACCGCGCCGCCGGTCGGGTTGGACAGTTCGACCAGCACACCGCGCTCGCCCTGGTACTTTTGATCGTTGATCGTTTGAATAGTGAATGACTGTTGGGTTACATTGGGTGGGAAGGTTAGCGTTCCACTCACCGGTGTGTAGTCACGGTTCGCGATGGCCAGACCGAAGCTTGTCGCGTATTGCACTGTCACGGCATCACCGGAGGGCTTGCTGAGCCTGGCTGTCAGCGTGGCGGTCGTGCCCTCGGTGAATTTGTAGTCAATCGCAGTAAAGCCCACGGTCAGCGGGCGGACCGGCGCGACGCCGTAAAGCATCGCATTGTCGACAAAATACGTCTGCGGCGCAGGCGTAGTGATCGTGCCTAACGCCCAGCCATGCACCTCGGTCAGCCCAAAGCCATCGTTGGGCGCGCCGTTGCCGATCTCTTTGCGATGCATGCTCGCAAACGGGATCTGGATTTCCTGCCAGCCGCTGAAGTTATCCGGGATATCGATCGACCAGCGTTCGGCATCATCACTGGTGGAACCCGGATTGCGGTTATCGAGCACGTCCACGAACATGGTGGTACCGCTGTTGTTGCCATAGAGCCAGAAGGAAATCCCTTCATAGGCACTCCAGTCCTGTGATACCCAGGTATCGACGGCGGCATTCTCAAAGTTGTGTACGAAGCCAGCATACGAGATAACATTGAGGTCCATCTTCAATACATGGTTGGGATCAGCTGCACCCGGCACAGGCGCCGGAGGCGCCGTCGTAGTCGAGATCGTCACGCTGCTGTTGGGGTCGTTGAACGTGACGAAACCGATCGCCACGCCATTGGCGTCTGTTCCTGTAGGCAGACCCGCTTCAAAATCGTCAATGACAGGTACGGTGGCTGCCAGCGCCGGAGGTACAGATGCGAACGGAGCAACCAATACATTGATGACCAAACTCAAAATTACGATCACCGAAAATGCTGGTCTTCTATGATTCATTGTTTTTCTCCTCGTGAAAACTGATTGTCGATTATTTAGATGGGGATCGGACTACGGATAAAAAAGAAGTCACCAGGCTAAAGCTGTTCAGCCGTAAGAATCATTCTTATGTTATTTTGATTTTACTCTTTCTGGCGCCAGAGTTTATGAGAAAAAGATACATGCATATTTTCTATGATGTGTTTTTGGCCTCTCCCACCTTCGCTTCAGCCCACTTTTAGGTCCCCCAATTGAAAAGCACAATTAGGGCAGGGAGTCCATGCCACCCGCCAGGTAGAATCGCATCTTTTTCCTTCTAAAGATAGTTCGTGTCATACCGAAGAAAGGACTGAGAGATATGCGCTCCATTTTCAGTAATTACTTTTTTCTGAATGAATTGGTGGGCGAGCTGGAACTCTTTGCGTTCACTAAGTTTATTCCCTTCTAATAAAATGGTTTGCACAGTGTCGGGGTCGTCAAAAGGGATTTCCATTTGCGCCTCGGTAACATATAAAAGGTCCAGGCGTTTTGCTGCAAGCAAGAGGTCAAGTATTTGCGGTCCGCTGACCATCATGATCACGCGATAGCCCATCTCATCGGCAAGTGTAGCAATCATCCTGCCTCCATCCACGCCCGCCTCGCCGCTGCCAATGACGATCGTATCACCATTGCTGATTGCCCTGGCTTTGTCAGAATTCGCCATCGAATCGGTTGTAAAGATGACTATTCTTCGACCGCTTCTGCGCAGCTCTTCCGGAATCTCGAAATCGAGTTGCCGGGTCACAATCGCCACATCGGGACTTCTTTTTTCGTAGCCTGCGTCGAGCCTCCATTGCCCTAATTTTTCAAACCCCTTCCCAGGCTCGAATGGATAAAGAACATCTTGCGATGTTACCAGGCGCTGGAAATAAGCGCCGCTGCTAATAATGACATCCGCCTGCGCCATCAACTCTTGAAAACGACCCCAGTCGGAAGAATTTTTTATTTCTGCAGGAACCTTAAATTGACCATTCTCATCTGCTTTGGCAACCACCCCGTTTTTGTCGGTCAGGTAATCGGTAAGCACCAGACTTCTGCCAAGCTCCGCCGCCTTGTCCAACAGCCTTTGGCTCAAATATAGTCCCTCCAATGGCACTTGTCTCTTTACCGGGAACACTTGATCGATCATCGCCATGACGAAATCCCTTCTCGGTCTTGTTTTTCAGAAACGTTCGAGCCATTTGTCTTAAACGATAGAGTCCCTATTTGCGTTCTGAAATTATAATGTTCCCATCCTTTTAAAGCGCAAAAAATGTATGGACAGAATTATGGTAATTTGACCATTCTGCTAGAAGGAAACTGCAATCTACGTCTTTCTCTGCTGATAACGTTTATAAACTCTCTTCCATGTTTCAGTCGGATTTTCAGGCTTGGACTTTTTGTGAGAAGCTTTACTTAGGTGCAATGCAAAATCTTCTAACAAAGCCGAAACAGGTTCATTAGGTCTCGCAAGCAAAACAGGTTGACCCAAGTTAATCGAATCAACAAAAAGATTCTGGACATAGGGAATGGTAGTTATTGCCTTCATACGCAGGGCAGTTTCTATTTTTTCCTGCGTAAGAATGGAATGGGGGAAAATGGCACTTAAGACTAACCGAATTTTTTCCCTGCTGTATCCAAGCTTGTCATATGTATCCAGGGCGGCGTTCACCGCACGGAGTGAAGCCATATCGGGTGATGCCACCATGAGAATCATATCTGCCGCATCCAGAGCTTGAATGGAAACTTCACTAAAGTCATGCGGTAAATCTGCAACGACATATTCATATTGTCTCTTCACCAATTGCAATGCTGTTCCTAAAGTCTCAGGGCGCAGAGTATCTGCTTCCGAGGGGAACGTCGGTGCAGCAATAAAATTCATGCCACTTTCATGTCCGTTGACGATTGAGCTTAGGCTATCTTCATCTAGATCTCCTGCAGAGAAATGTGCAATATCTGCCCATGTGCGTTTTAAACTCATGTTGAGCATCAATGCTACTTGTCCAGCAGTCATTGTCAAATCCAATAAGATGGTAGGTTCCTGCCACAGCGAAAATAAACCTAGCCCCAGGTTAACAGAAAGCGAAGAGCAACCTGTGCCCCCACGCAGACTGTGTACAGCAATCATTCGTGCTTGTTCACCTGCAGGCACCTCAATTCGCAATGCTTTTATAGCATCCACTCGTCGAAGCAAGGCGGTAACTCGGACAACCAATTCCGCTGCTTCAAAGGGTTTTGTGAGGTGATCGTCTGCTCCTACTTCGAAGGATTTTAACTTGTCTTCTAAGCCAGACTGAGCGGTCAGTACTAAGATCGGAATGACAGCAAACTGCGGTTCGCGGCGGAGAATCCGTGTAACCTCATAACCCGTTATATCGGGCATCATTACGTCCGTAATGATGATATCGGGTTTTAAGCTGCGTGCCTGCGAAATTCCAGTCCTGCCGTTTTCTGCAAAATGTATTTCCCATTGCAGCGGCGCCAACGCCCGGCCAACAAGCTGATGATTGATTGGTTCGTCATCAATAACAAGAAGTCTGGTCATAATTTCTCCTCTAGCACAAACCCATTATTTATTAAATATTCCGACAACCGCAACGTCTCGATCTCTAATTGCGAGACAACAGCCCAAGCATTTGTTAAATCCTCACGTTTACCAAGTTCCTCGAGGTGGAGTGCTAGGTTGACCAACAAATCGGCACTGAAATTCATAGAGACTCCCTTGAGATTATGAGCCAGCCGAGTAAGACGATAAGCGTCATTCTCCTGTATGGCGGCGTAAAGTTCCGTTACCCGTGCTGGCAATTGTTCTTTATATTGTCGTAATAACGACCCCATAAACTCATAATCGCCATCAAAGTGGACCAATGCCTCTTCAAAGTTAATAGGTGACGTGTCAGAAGTTGAAATCTGCTGAATGATAGGCATTTGCTCTTTGATCGCATGGGGTATAGCTGCGGGCTCTTCGCCAAAGAGTCCATCATCCAATTCAACAGAAAATGTGCTGGCCTCCGAGGAATAATCTTGCACATCATCGATGACTTCTTTGGGGAAATCAAACACTTGAGCCCAGCGATCCAGTGCGCTAAACAATACTTTAGGTTGCAGCGGCTTCGTGACATAATCATCCATGCCAGCATCGAGACAACGCTCACGGTCCCCCTGCATAGCGTGAGCCGTCATAGCAATGATAGGGACATGCAGCCCGGTAGTTTCCTCAAGTTTGCGTATCTGCTTTGTTGCCTCCAGACCATCAGTATCTGGCATTTGTACATCCATAAGGACAGCACTATACTGATTGGCTTGTACTCTCTCCAAAGCCTCCGCACCAGTTTGAACGGCGTCTACCGAATAACCGGCCTTTTGAAGTAGTACAACTGCGAGCTTCTGATTAATTGGGTTATCTTCAGCGAGCAAGAGCCGCAAATTGATTTTTCTTTGCTCGGAAAGAGTATGGCGCGTTACAAGGCCGGGCACTTGTTCTTGCTCGCGGCCCATCACAGCTACCACTGCATCAAACAACAATTGCTGCTTGACAGGTTTAAGCAAGTAGCCCGAACAACCCAGCGCCTCTAATCGCCCGGCGTCTCCACGGTGACCCATGGATGTAAGGATAAGAATTTTGACCTCTTTCACAGAAGGGTCACTTTTAATTGCTCTCGTTGTTTGTTCGCCATCCATGCCTGGCATTTGCATATCAAGTAGTACCAAATGGTAAGGATCTCCTAAACGATGTGCGTTGCGGAGAGTTTCCAAAGCTTTTGCGCCACTGGCAACAGCATCCACTCGAGAGCCAAGAGCTTGTACATTCTTGGTGAGCACCATCCGGTTGGTTTGATTATCATCTACAACAAGGATACGCGCTTGAGTTAAGTTGACCGGACCCAAAGTCAAGGGAGCTGTAGTCCGTTTTTGCTCGGCCTGTTTTTCAAATTTGAGATCGAACCAGAACGTGCTTCCACTACCGGGTGTACTTTCGACACCAATCTTTCCACCCATCGCGTCTACAAGTTGTTTGCTAATGGTTAGACCAAGGCCCGTGCCACCGTATTTGCGTGTGGTAGAACCATCCGCTTGCGTAAAACGATCAAACACAGCCGCTTGTCTCTCATAGGGGATACCAACGCCGGTGTCCTGAACCGCAAAATGAATGAGAGCATCCTTGTCCGTCTCTGCCAGCGTCTCAGCACGGATTACGACCTCTCCTTGATGAGTAAACTTAATGGCATTCCCAACAAGATTGACCAATATCTGGCGTAAACGTCCCGGATCTCCTCTTAGCCCAGAGGTGAGCTCAGGGTCAATTAGACAAGCCATTTCGAGCCCTTTATCCTGGGCGCGTCTAGCCAATGTATATGCAACGTCTTCCACAGTATTGCGAAGACCGAAATTTATGTTTTCAAACTCAAGACGGCCAGCTTCAATTTTAGAGAAATCTAATATATCATTTAGAAGCGTAAGCAACGCTTCCGCACTTTGCAGGGATGTCTGAAGATAATCGCGCTGTTCTGACGTAAGTGAAGTATCCAGTGCAAGCTCAAGCATGCCCATGACTCCATTCATTGGAGTACGGATCTCATGACTCATGTTCGCTAGGAATTCACTTTTGGTTCGACTTGCTTCTTCAGCTTCCTTACGAGCCTGCACCAACTCCGAAACGTCGTGATAAATAGCCAATGTCCCGACTTTTTCTCCAGCCACCACTACGGGTACACCAAAGATTTCTACATCAACAAGCGAGTGATCTTTCCGACGGCGCTTACCAAATGCATGCACCGTGTCCTTGATAACCTGCTGCGAATATCGTTGTGCTTCCGCGCGTGTCTCTGGCGTAGTAATGAGATTATCTAGTGCAACGCCGAGAACTTCACTACTTTTGTAGCCATATAAATCCTCGAAAGCAGGATTGCAGGACGTGATTTTCTCATCTTCTCCAAGAACTACGATTGCGGCAGGACTATTTAACACCAGTGATTCAAAGTATTGCTTCTCACGAGTTAGTTCGGTCTCAATCTGTCGACGCTTGGTGATATCGCGATCCAAACCAAGGATTAATTCCCTCTCACCAACTTTGATCAGGCTCGTGGATACCTCCACGGGGAAAATCGCACCATCTTTGTGACGATGATAGGTTTCGAGTTTAAGACTGCCTGCCACTCTTAACTGTTCCAGATAAGCCATTCGCTCCTCCCTGGTTCCGAGCGTTCCGTTCAAGATATCAACAGATTGACCTATCAGTTCATCGCGAGAATAACCATTCATCCGGCAAGCAATTTGATTGCAATCGACAATCGGCCAGGCGCCATTGGAATCATGAGGATCAATGACTACAACTGCATCCGGAGAGAGATCAAATAATGCTCGAAAGAGTGTTTCACTTTGTTCTAATGCCGTCTCGGCTTTTTTTCGTTCTGTAACATCATGCAGGATGAAAAGAGCACGGTCTGACGTGCCCTCAACAATAATCTGAGAAATGGTTATGTCGTAAAGTCTGCCAAGCCAGGGAAATTCATTCTCTTGATTTGCAGAATGGTGACTTTCAAGAGATTGACCTACATCCAGCACCTCCGACAGTAGCTTACCAACTACCTTTGGAAAGGTTGTATTTAGTCTTTCAGTGACCGCACGATTACATCGCAGAATACGGTTATGCTCATCAAGAACAAATATTGGGTCCAGAGAAGCATCAAAAGTAACTTCCCACTCTTTTTTACCCTTAACAATGGTTGAATGTAGGCGACGCTGTAACCCTATCAGACCTACCATTGTGCCAAAAACCAGGGGAGCCAGGTCCAGTACAAAAATCATAGGTGCAATCCTATGAAGATATAATAAAGACCAAAGAGTTAATGGCAGGTGATATCTATAGGATTCAAGCCAAATGCCAAGAAATAAGAATAACAATCCCCCGAAAAATCCATAAACAAAGAAACGATAATTTGCCCAGTTTTTGATCCGCTGCATTGCTTCCTCCGGTTAGTAAAAGGCGAGCCTACGCAATAAGTTTCACGAGTGTAGCATATGTAACTTTGCGGTTAGTTTACAAAGAATTGTTGCTTATGTTAGGTTCGATTGCCTAAATTACAGACACCGGGGAGGTCTGAATGTTTGCTTAAATCTTTCCGAGCGGACTGGGAGAGTATCAGAACGATTTGGAAGATCTAATGAAAATTGTGGGGACCAGGATGAACCAACCATGTAGGGAAATACGGCTTCCCGTAAAAGAGCGGTATATAGCCAATCTCGAACAAGAAAGACGATGCACTCTACCGTCAGAGGTAGATAAAGCGCCTGTACTTATCAAACTACCAGAGATGATTCTCTGCAATACGGTTCCGGTCGAACGCTGAGAGATCCGTGACTGCTTGTACTGTTAGGTCGTCAGAAGCCTTTTTGATTTTGCTGGTCGAACATTCATCAAAAGAGGATTCCGAAAGGTTCTACCTGTCAACAAACACTGACCGGGGCCCAGCGCAGGAATGATCGACCAAAGCGCTTCGTGCACTCCGCCGGTGGTTTGCCTCACCGGTGCGATGTTCATCGCCGATTTAAGCTGATGGATGAACCGGGTATTTGCCAACTCGAAAAGTTCTTCCGGGACATGGCCTGGTTGTTGGGATACCAACGCCAGCGACAGCCACCGCTTCCGCCCGCGCCGGCTGATCGTTTGCAGGCTATCCAAAACGGATTTCATCTTGTCGACGGACTGTTTCGAAACGAATGTATGGACTTCCTCGATCACGAGCAATATCTTCGGCCGGGGGACATCTGTATCCGGCATCATTTCACCGACCGCGGTTTCCGTCACCTTGCTAAATAGTGATTCGAGAATATAGGCAATGGCAATGTTTCGGCTTCTATCATCCGTCTCGGACACATCCAGTACCGATACTCTTCCGCCAACCAGCAATTCGTTTACAGGTAAATAAGGTGTACTCTCCGTAGCGGTCCAATCCAGCATTCCAGAACGGCCCAGCGTATAGAAAAGCTTATTCCGAAGCGTATTCGCGGTGCTCTTTTCCACATCATTGAGACGAATATAAAAAGCAGAATTGGTAAGCACATCGATCAGGTCGGCAAGTGTAAATGGATAGCTGGAGGCTTGTGTCGGCTCGCCGGCAACCGTTCCCAGACGGGAAGAGTGATTCGGCAAGTTCGATCTTTGGGTTGCCTCCACTGCCCGTTCATACATTCTGAATTCCGGTTCTGAAAACTCCAAAATATCGGAAATAATAGAAATGTCAAGTTCAGAAATCGGTACTTTAAAGCGACTCGGTTGATCTGCATCCGACGCGCCCGAGCTCGGAACATAGACTCGAAAGTCTTTTATCCCTTCCGGAGCAATAGAGTAGTTCTCGCGTAGGATGCGATTCATATCAGGACGATCATCCGCCTCATCCATCCTGACGTATTCACCTTCCACGTCAATGACGACACAGGCCCAGCCTGCACTGCTTGCCTCTTCCACCAAAACCTGTACCGTATTGGATTTACCAGAGCCAACCGTGCCAAAAATTCCTACATTGAGAGGCAGGATATTCTTGTTTTCAGTATGTACACGAACTTCAATTCGCTGTTCCTCATAGCCCATCAGGCTTCCCAATAACATATTCCCCTCAAGGTCAAGCAGCTTTCTCAGACGTTCCGGCGGAAAAACGGTAATCTCACTATAAGGCCTTGGACGGGTGGGTGTAGGGAGCACATGCTCGCCATCTAGCAACTGCCCCAGAATTTCTATATTTCCATACACATCGTACGAGGGTCTGGATTTCGTGCGTTTTGGGTGCGCACTGGTTGTTTTTGTCTTGGCGGGATCGGAGCCGGATTTGTGAGGGATATGAAACGGTCCTTCAACGATTCGCCCTAAAAATTCGATGTTTTGCTCTGTATCTTTAATGCCTACATAGACCTCTCGCCGGAACCCTTTGCGATGGTCCGCCGAAGCCATGGCTTGCGAGGTTGTGTTGTCTGCCGCGCCCCCATCAAAATTTACATGACCCAGCACGCCGTGGAGAAGACTGCTCTGGGCTACCTCTTCGGTGCTCGAGAGCTCCAGGTCGCCTGTCTGCGTTTCTCCCTCATTCGCATTTGGTTCCGGTGCTTCAATAGGATCGAACCTATCTTTTTGTAGAATTGCTAGAGCATCACCAGGCATGTCGATTTATATTTCCCATTCCGCGTGTATCCAACATGTATAGTTCGGTCATGGATTGGATCACAGTGTTGTAGATCTTACAGGAAGCACTTATATGACCATTTCACTACCAATTGGTTACACCACTTTACCAGAGGATGTTTCCTGAGAGTCGTCTGCTGGTGGGAACAGACTGAGGCCGGTGATCCGAAAACGATCGACTTTCTCCACCCGTATACGAATATGATTGATTTGCACTTCATCCCCAACCGAGGCAATTCTGTCTAAAGCATCGATGACAAGGCCGGCCATCGTCACGGCTTCGTTGGTGGGAAAGCCAAAGCCAAAGAGCTCATTGACTTCGTCGATACTCACACCTCCAGCCACTTGTATGCTACCGTCCGATCGCTTCAAAATGTCTGGCTCCGTCTCCTCGGCTTCATCGGGCAAATCTCCAAAAACCTGTTCCAGCAAGTCAACAAGTGTCACGAGACCCACCGTCCCTCCATATTCGTCTACCACGATGGCGATCTGCTGGCGACGGCTCTTCAATTCGGTAAACAGTCTATCGATCCGTATCGTTTCTGGTACCACCGCTGCCGCATAGACGAACGGCGTCAAATCCAGGGTCTTCTCCTCGTCGGTCTGAGGATCCAGCAGCGTGTGCTGACCGTTGTTCTTACTTGCCATGGCTGTTTTCACCTGCTCTAATTCCTGAGAAAGCTCACGGTTGATCAGATGCTCCAGGTCTTTGGAATTCACGATCCCCACAATGTCATCCAGTGAATGCTGATAGACGGGAATACGGGTGTGGGGACGGCTCTGCAAAAAATCGGTTAATGCGCCGCGTGTGATGGTCGTCGAGAGGGTTTGCATTTCCAAACGCGGCACCATGATGGCACGTGCGGTCGTATCGGAAAACCGGACGACGCGGTGCAGGATATCGAACTCGGTTTGATTGATTTCACCGCCTTTATGCGATTCGGTAAAGATCAAATCGAGCTCTTCAGGAGAATGCACCTGGCTGTGACCTTCGGCAGGATGAAAGCCTAACAGGCGCAGCAGGAAATTGCCGATGCCGTTGAGCAGCCAGATCAGAGGCGAGAATACCACCGCGAAGAATGCCATCGGTCGGCCGATCCACAGCGCGGTACTCTCCGTCCTTTGCAGGGCGATCGACTTGGGCATCAATTCGCCCACGATCACGTGCAAACCCGTCATAATGAAATAGGCTAAGCCGGCTACCAGGGCTGTACGCGTGATTCCCCGCCAGTCCTCGGGTGCCCACTGGAAGAGAGGAGTGAGAAGCGGCTCCAGCGTCTGTTCGCCAATTCCGCCCAGCAATAGCGATGCAAGAGTAATCCCTACCTGTGTAGCTGCAATATAACGGTCCAGGTTGTGCACCGCACGCTGAACGACGGTCGCGGCACTGTTCCCTTCCGCAGCAAGCTGGTCCATGCGTGTCTTACGCACGGAGACAAGCGCAAATTCAGAAGCGACAAAGAAAGAATTCGCCAGAACTAAGATGAGTACGATGGCGATATCGAAGAGGATCGAGCCTGTTAATGAAGAAGTAGCATGCTCCACAAAATATTCCTTGATCGGAGAACTAAACTATTCAGATTTTTGACGCTGCGTGTTGGAATGAGGCGGTATAGGCAATACCGTGTCACGGAGGGGACGACGTTGCCAATGTGGATCTTGATGACAAACGATCGCTATAAATTATATCCTTTTTCAGATGCCCTGACTTTTCCCCGGAACAGTGATCTTTCTATTCTACCTCTCCGCTCTGGACGTGTGATGAGTGAGAACAACAAATGGCGCAGGTCATGCTCCACGGGGTGCCCCCAATTGACCCCGCAAAAATCAGTCCCGACAAGGATCGTCGGGACCAGCGGGGCAGGCAAGCACAATTGGGTAGCAAACAAAAAATAATCATCCCGATATTGTATTCCCCTTCCCCAAATCTGATCGCCGATTTGGGGGAAGGACAGGAAGGGGGCCAATAACCTTCGCCAAATCGCTCTACGCCGCTAGGCATGCCAAACGTGTAGGCAGAGTATTCAATCGACTCTGTGTAATCGGCGATGTACGCGCATCGAACATTCAAGTTTTTCATCGAACCAAAAACGGACGAAGCGCAAACAGCTTCGTCCGTTTTTATATATGTTTCCGTATCTATTCAATGATGCATGGCTTGTGCACCTGATTCGCGGTCACCCACGGCATCACACAAATTAGCCAGCCAGCGGGCTCTTCGCTTCGACCCAATCACTCATGGGCACTGGCCCCAGGGAAACAGCGTAAGTGTATTGCTTGGCGCCGATGTGTTGCCTGTCCGATCCACAGCTTTTACGACGAACACGTTTTCGCAGTCGGGGGAGGCATAGACGAAGTCCTGATCCACCCCGGCGGAGACAGCCAGGGGACTCAACACACCGTTGACATAGATCTCATACTCAATGGCGTATTGCGGATCGACATCGTCGGTGGACTGCGTCCAACCGAGATAGAACTCCCCACCACCCTGGTCGGAGACCAGATGCAAGTTGGTTGGCGCGGTGGGTGGCAGCGTGTCACTGCTTGGCTCCGTCGTCAGGGTGACCGGGTTGCTCGTCGCGATGTTCCCAGAAGAATCATACGCCTGAACATTGAATGTGTACGTCGTCGCCGGTGTGAGGTGGCGGATGTGGACCCTCCTCTCGCCATCCCAGTTCACATGCGCTGCCGGGCTGCCGTTCAACAGAACGCGGTAACTTGGAGAAAACCACTCGATATCGTCTCTGGAAGCCGTCCAGGTCAAGGAGACCTGTGACGGACCCAGCACACTCCCCGAGAGCTCGGGTGCCGTGGGAGGTGTGGTGTCAGCCGGCGTGGTGACCGTCAGCGTGTTACTGTTCGCCGACCGGTTCCCCACATTATCGAATGCGTAGACATAGAACGTGTAGGTTGTCTTTGTATATAGAGACGTAAAAGTGATATTGGTCTGACTTGTTTCCATAGCGTAGGAAGAGGATACCGTGGATACCATTTCGACTCGGTACGTGACGCTGCCCGAATTGTCTGTGGAAGGATTCCATGCCAGCGATACGGAGGTCGGTGTCGTTGACGTGACGTGCAGGTTGGTGGGTGTAGTCGGTGCGGTATCAGGAGCAGACGTGGTGACCGTCACCGTAGTACTGTTCGCGGAACGGTTCCCCGCTTTATCGATGGCATAGACATAGAACGAATAGTTCGTGGTCGGCGAGAGCGAAGTCCAGGTGAAGCTGGTCTGATTTGCGACCTTCTCCGTGGAAGGAGATACCAGGTGGACCCGGTACGAGACACTACCCGCGTTATCCGTGGAAGGATTCCAGGCTAATGTCACACTGTTCGAGGTTGTGGAAGTTATGTGCAGGTTGGTTGGCGTAGTCGGTGGGGTTCGGTCTTTCGCCGCCAACGCTGGCGATGGGCTGAGAAGCAAGGAAAGTATGATCAGCACCGCAGTCGTCCACTTTAGAAGATACCGTTTGTTCATTTTTGCTCCTTGTGAATAAAGCTCGTGAAATAGGTCCTTCCCGATGGTGAGGCATCATCCTGCCAGGGCGGCGTTGACGTTATCTATAGAATATTTACGGAAAAAAAAGTGGATTGGATGTTAAGGAGTTGTCTGATGACATTGACCGGGAAGGAGATGCCGAATTCGAATGGGCGTGTCGAAGTAATGAGGGTCAACGTCGTAGCAGCCATAGGGATAAGGGCAAATCTATCTTTGATTTGGGGGAAGGACGGGCGCTGCACTGAGCCTCGGATCGTCCCCTTGTTCATGCACAGACCTCCTGATAG
The DNA here is from genome assembly GCA_035462205.1 of Anaerolineales bacterium. Lineage (GTDB taxonomy): Bacteria > Chloroflexota > Anaerolineae > Anaerolineales > Villigracilaceae > Defluviilinea. The sequence continues at coordinate 3,003 of DATHUN010000128.1, read as the reverse complement.
GCTTATGCTTTTCACACGAAACCATACCAGAAGGTCTGTTTCTTTGTTTATCTAGCCTGTTTATTAATGTAACGCTTGATCATCTCCTCGATCGAATCAGCCGCTGCTTATCTAATTATTGGAATACGAAAGTTCGCGAGCGCGATCGAGCAGGACTTCCGCTTGATTAATCAGTGTTCGCGCCTGGCGCTCATCGATTGCCTGACCGTTAAAGGCTGCGGCGTCCAGCATGGTTTTCATCTGGGAGGCAAGCACATCGCGTCGAGCCGTAAGAGTCTCGATTTTTCCTTCCAGTTTGGTGTAGGTCTGGTCATTTGTTGCTGAACCACTCTTAATGGCGCGCGTGGAAGCCGCCAGCATGCTCATGCCGAACAAGCCGAACGGTGCATTCAGTTGCTTATACACCCGGCCGAGTTCCAGCAACGTCTCACGGTGAGCACGTAAGGACTGGGGCACGGCCCAGTCATAAAGCTGGTGGAGGAGCACACGTCCATCGTGAGTATACGTATCCTGGAGACCCAGCAGCGCGAGCATGGTGGGTCTGACATCGGTATGATCGGCCCATGTGTTGCTGTCACCGAGGTTGCGGACACCCGGTCCAACCAACCCAAGCCAGGTGGTCGCGATCTCCGGTTGAATGCCACCATGGTTCCACGCAAACGTATTTCCGGTGGTCGGAACGCTAATGCATGGAACGGTACAATCTGGCGCGCCGGCGAAGAAAAAATAGTCCGGATGGGCGAACATGACCAGCGTGGGCGTCCGCTGCGGGTCGGCGGTCACCATGTGCAGCGCCTTCATCCCCACCGGATCCGCCAGCGCGACAGCTAACTGGTCCGTTTGACCGGTATAGGGACTGACCGCCGTCAATCGACCGAGGGCGCGGCCGAAGTCACGCGTCACCGGATCCGTCCGCGCCGGGTTGCCGGTGATGTAGAGGGTCGGTGCCATATCCGCGTGGGCGGTGAACGGGGTGGTAATTCCCTGTTGCGTGGCGAGCAAACCGGTCAAATTCCCATTGATCTCGCCGATCAGGCTATAGGTGCAGGGCGTGGTGACGCCATCACAGCTGGGATCGGTCGGCGGGGAACCGACAAAATGATCGCCTTCCTCTACGGTAAAGACGAAGAGGGTATTGCTCTTGTCGATCCCATCCGCGGCCAGGCGGTCAAAGAACTGTCCAAATGCCTTGTCATAGGCAGCCAATTGTTGCACGTAATCGGCTTCGCCAGGACCGCGGGCAATATGAATCTCGCCTGCTACGCCGTGTTGATCATGGACATCCGAGATATAACCGAATGTGACCGGTATCCCGGCTTCCTGCATCTGGGCGATATAGCCAAGTGTCGTGGTCGCGAAGAGGCCATCGAACCCCGGGAAACCAGGCTGGCCATATTGATCGGTGATCGGCTCTCCATTGAGCTTGTTCACGGCTGCGCTTCCAGCGGTGATGGCGGGGTTCACGTATTTTGCGCCGAATAACCCGGAGAAGCCTTCGTAACCCCCTGGCTCATCGGGCAAGAGATCGGGGCGCGCGTTCGGGTTCCCGGCGCAGATGCCGCCTCCTGCCGCGCAGTGGATCGCGATCCCAACAAAATCCGTTTGCGCCAGGTTGCGTTCGGCGGTTCCGGCGGGGGCGGCCGCCGAAGCTTGCGCCTCCAGCCATTCGGGAGAACCGGATCCGAATACCTTGGTCATATCGCCATTGGGACCCGTGCCCGTGTTCTCCAGCACCACATTCGCTAACGCCGTGGCGCCAAAGTCACAGCCGGCGCGGGTATAGGGTACCCACGGCGCTGGCGTATTCATGGGCGTGCCGCTATCGCCAGTCACCATATTGGGAAGAGGATCCGCGGGCGGAATATTGATATCGTCCACCAGGTCGGTCCAGTACTTGAAGGAGGACGAGGAAGCGGTGGTACCGTCTGCCTTGAAATAGCGGTAGGAGTTGGAAACAGCCTGACCATGACGATCCGAATACACACCGGTCAGGTTGGTCAGAATCCCATTTGCCGTATGCGAGATCAAGACGGTATGGTCATTGGTCAGGAGCGTTCCGTTGTTCCGAATAAAGTTGAGCAGGTTGGGCATTTGCTCGAGATCGGAGGGAACGTTTGGATTGTCGCGCAGGAAGTGGACATTGTCGAAGATGATGTAGATGACATGCTGGATATCCCCGTTGGCAGAATGGAGCTGGCAAGTGTTGGCGACAGGCGCAGCGAATGCTTCGGATGGCAAGACGAGCAGGGAGAGAACCAGCAGGCTGGAAAACAAACGAAGCAGAGGCATACGATAGGATGCTCTGCTTCGCCCAAGAAGTGTCGATCTAGTCATACGTAATCTCCTCTGGCAGAATTCACTGACGGCGAAGCTGCAGCAGGGGCAAATGCGCAGTCGCCTCTCCCAAACACGGTAAACAGGTTTCGCCCATCATCACCACCTTTCTACAAGAATCTTTATAGAGAAGAGGATAAGGCAGGCTATGATGTTTCGGTCTTGCCAGGGATTGTTAGGAGAACGTTGTTGACATTATTCTAACCATCCGGAAGTTAAGTGTCAACATCCGCATGGAACGATTCTTCTCCCTCATTCAAAGCGCTCCAAATTACCTGTAATACGGCATCCATATTGTTCATAACGTCATTGTTCCAAAATCGCAGAATTCGGTAACCTCGCGCCTCCAAATACTTTGTTCTCTCATGATCGTATTCTGCCTGCTCCAAATGCTGACTACCATCCAATTCGATAACTAGTTTTTTGCGTGGGGCACAGAAATCAACAATGTAATTCCCGATGGCATGCTGATTCCTAAAGTGGACATCGCCCATCCGGTGAGCGCGCAAGTGCTTCCAGAGCTGTGCCTCGGCTGGAGACATGTTACGATGCAATTCTTCCCCGGCACCGACCGCCGGGGCGGTGTCGCCCGTCCAAAGATTTTCGGGGTGGTGCGTTTATGCATTTGACCCCCTCCCCACCTCCCCCATTTGAAAGGCACAAATGGGG
>DATHUN010000127.1:0-2325 GCA_035462205.1 Anaerolineales bacterium | reverse complement strand
GCTTGTGCAACCTGTTCGGGGGTGAGCTCGAGGTTGACTCCCAGCGCAGAGAGCACATCCGCCGAGCCACAATGCGAAGACTGGGCGCGGTTGCCATGTTTGGCAACTTTGCGACCCGTGCCAGCGAGCACGAATGCTGCTGCCGTGGAGATATTGAACGTGTGAGCGCCATCTCCGCCCGTGCCCACGATATCGTAGACAGGTTCTTTCGTGTCAAGTTTAACTTTTATTGCATTGGCGCGCATCGCACGGACAGAGCCGGTAATTTCTGGAATAGTCTCCCCTTTCATACGGAGTGCAACCAGGTAGGCACCGATTTGTGCCTGGGTAGCTTGGCCTGTCATGATGATATTCATCGCCTGTTCGGCTTCTTCGCTCGTCAGGTCGATGCGATTGATCGTCTTGGCAATAAATGGATTGAGCATAGCGGATTCTCCTTTCGCGGGAGCGGGATTCAAGTCTAAAAAGTTTTTGAGGATTTGTTTGCCGTGTTCCGTCAAAATGGACTCAGGGTGGAACTGCACGCCGTAGGTCTGGTGCTCACGATGCTTGAGACCCATGATCTCTTCTTCGGGGGTGATGGCCGTCACTTCGAGCTCGGCGGGGATGGGGTCGTAGACGACAAGCGAGTGATAGCGCATTGCTTCGAACGGCGAGGGAACATCTTTGAAAATGCCCTGTCCGTTGTGAGTTACTTTGGATGTTTTCCCGTGCATAAGGCGTTGGGCGCGATCCACTTTGCCACCGAAGACGGCGCCGAGACTTTGATGTCCAAGGCAAACGCCGAGCACGGGAATTTTTCCGGTGAAATGCTTGATTGCATCGGCGGAAATGCCGTCATCCTTGATCGGTTCGCCGGGCCCGGGTGAGATGACGAGATGGGAAGGGTTCAGCGAAATCAATTGATTCATCGTCACCTGGTCGTTGCGAAAGACTTTAATCTCCGCGCCGAGCTCACCAAAATATTGGACAAGGTTGTAGGTGAAGGAGTCGTAATTATCTATGAGCACTAACATGGGTCATTTCCTTTCCCAGACTGCACAAGTCTATCCGTCATATTCTCCGAAGATATCCACCTGATCTGCAAACAAATCCAGCGCATAAGACAGGCCGGTCTTCTCGCGGACGAGCTCCATAGTCGCTTTAGCTTCGGCTTGCATGCGACGGATGCCGTTGACGAGGACATCGTTTGGAATCATAGGATGGGTAAGGAAGTAGTTGCGTTTTTCGCGGAACGGTTCTAGGAAGTTATTGATGGCAACGGCCAGTTTCTGCTTGACTTCCACATCACCGACTTTGCCGAGGCGATAGCGCTCTTTGAGATCGTCTACTTCGGCTTTGGAGGGATTGAAGGCGTCGTGGTAGATGAATACCGGATTACCTTCCACGGTGCCCGGGTCTGTAGCACGCAGGCGTTTGGGATCGGTGTACATGTTCATCACTTTTTGCTTGACGGTCTCGGCGTCATCGGAAAGGTAGATGGCATTACCAACAGACTTGCTCATCTTGCTCTGCCCATCTGTACCGACAAGCAGCGGGACATCGCCGATGATGGAATCAGGTTCAGGGAACACCTCGCCATAAAGGTTATTAAAGCGACGCGCCATCTCACGAGCCAGTTCCACATGGGATTGATTGTCGCGTCCCACCGGAACGACATTCGCACGCGGCAACAAAATATCGACAGCCTGCAGGACGGGATAACCGAGCAGACCAAACGGCATAGAGTCGATGTTGGCATCGCGCGCCATATCTTTGAGGGTCGGCATACGTTCGAGGCGCGGGACTGTCACCAGCATTTCGAAGAGTAAATTCATCTGGTAGGTTTCCGGAATCGCCGATTGCACGAAGATCGTGCTGACATCCGGATCGATGCCCACGGCGAGATAATCCAACACAGTCTCTTTGATATACGTTGGAATTTCTTTGATATATTGCGGCTCGGGCTTGGTCGTCAGGGTATGCAGATCTGCAATGATGAAGAACGATTCATATTGATGCTGCAAACGCACACGATTGGCAAGCGAGCCAACGTAGTGACCGAGGTGCAGTCGTCCAGTCGGACGGTCACCGGTGAGCAGACGGGGCTTTTGTGAGGTCATAGCTTATTTCCTTTCATTCATGCTTCGCTGGTTGAGTAGGCGGTGTTCGTCCGCCATATCGAAACCAACAAGTAGCAACAGTAGTCCTGTTACAAAGATTTATATAATTCCTGGTGGTTTCGACTGCTTGCGTCTCAATCACCGAGGTTCATTGATTCGCTTCAGCCATTTCAATGGCGCGCAACATAGCGGTTGCTTTCTTGACAGTTTCTTGATATTCGGT
>DATHUN010000126.1:0-9717 GCA_035462205.1 Anaerolineales bacterium | reverse complement strand
GCCAACCGCTGAAGAGGTGAATATTTTTCCCTAACCGGTAATTTGTAATCCGTAAGTGGTTGGTGGTTGTGATGCCTTCACTCCCGCGCGGTAGCCCGGTGAAGAGACTCATTCCCCCGTCGCAGGCAGAAGCCAGAAGCTCAAAAAATGGCGCACGATAATTCGGGAGCACTCGTTGTTGGACGGCAAGCGTGCCAGGAAAACGATTCATGGCATCGGCTCACACCTGGAAAAGATAACCGCGGTTTCATCGCGGTATTGCTCACACCATACATCAGAATCTTTGACTGCTGCCACCAGTGTTTTTTGGGAATTCAGGGACAACATCAGCAAGTTGACGTTATCTTCATCCAGCAATTTTTCCCAGGGATATTGCGCCGAGGAAATTGTCTGATATTTCTTCCAATGTTCGGGTGGGTAGGCATTGAAGCGGTTGTCAATCCACAACAGGCGCGACGGCAGTGCAAAGATGAGATAACTGCCGAAGGTGTACTCCGCAAATAAGGGTCCCGGAAGCTCAGGAGGGGCACCGAGCCAATCTGTCGCGGTGACAGGAGTCGTCGCGGCATGGTACGGCGCAGGACTATCCTTCCACCAGGATTCGCGAAGTCCAGGTAGCATCGCCAATGGCAAAACAAATAGCGCTATGGATAATACATAGTTGAATGCCGGATTTGAATTTTGCACAGCTGCCGGACGCTGGAAGGAACTCAGCAATTGGGTCAACAGCATGCCGGTCAAAATCGCCATGATGAACATGAACCAGATCACGTAGCGTAACCCGGAAAGCGCCAGCCAGCCAAAGCCAAGGAACCATATCCATTCGAGCAGGGATAATCGGCGCGGCGAAAGAGCAACCAGAGGAATGAAGAGCAGCAGCCAGGCAAAGAAAATATTCATCTGCCAACCAGCGTTGACGGGCGGTCGCCATTCGGTGGCAAACAATTGATCCGACGGCGAAGAGAGCATTTGCGAAACAAACCCCCACACGAAGATGCCGCGCGGATTGATCAGAGTTGCAAGTAGCGACAAGACAAACCAGGGAACGAGTTTTTTACGGTCGCCCGTGCCAAATAAAAGAGCCGTGCCCATCAATATAAATGCGAGAATAAAGGAACCGTGCAGGTTTACCCAGAACAGCGTCGCGACCGGGAGCGTCCAAAGCAGTTTGGGACGTCCGTTTTGCCAGTGCCACAACACCCAGAGCATCAAGCCAAACAGGGGATATGCAAATATTTGCGGTCGCATGGACCAGTTTGTGCTGCTGGAGAGTCCAAGAAGGATAGTCAGTAATGTTGCCAGCTTTGTCCCCGTGCCGGCGTGGCGCATCAGCGCCCAGATCAAGGCGTACGCAACGGCAATACAAATTCCCCGCAGGAAAAAGGTCAATGTGGCGCCACCGACAGAGTGCGCCCACCAAAACAGGACGGCCGACAGCCAGGGCTGGTAAAAAATCGGCCGGCCGGGATAAGTGTAACTAAATGTGTCCACTCTGGGAATCATGCCCGACTGGAGAATATCCCTGCCGATGCGCACATAGAACCAATAGTCATGCGGTGTGATGGAGAGAAATAAGGCAATCGGCAACAGGATCAATAACGCCAGGCTCAACCAGAGTAGATCGTAGCTGCGGGACGGTGTTGGATTCATGAAGGAATGTGCGGCGCCTGCCAAGACGGGGATTTATGCACATGGACAACTTTCCACGTCCCGTTCCACTTGACGATGACACGGCTCTCGTTATGAGAAGCGACGTTTACACCCTCCGCTGATGCGGTACTGATCAATAATGTATAACTGGCAATGGCTGTATCTCCGTAATTTTGAATGTGCAGATTCGACAGATCGAAGCGCGTCTGCGATTTGGCGTTGCCTTCCGAGCCGAACACTGTGCCGCGCTCCGCATTAGAAGACATCATGAACTCGTGGAAAGGCAATCCATCAATGCGATGGGGCGTGATCCACCACTCATAAAGCGTCAGATCTTCAGATGTGGTTTCGTTATAGGTTTGTACGTCATTATCCTGAATGGACTGAAGGTGAACCTTTAGAAAGGCAATGATTTCTTCATTTGTCATAATAGCTCCTGTATCAAGTGTATGTCATTCTGAGCGAAGCGAAGAATCCCTAACCCCGAGATAGAGATCCTTCGGTCGCAAAGGACGCTCCCTCAGGATGACACGTTAAAGTAACACCTTCAGATATTCATCCACCATTTTTTCAATGTCGAAAAAAGATTCTGCCCGGGCGCGGGCTAAGGTCCGAAAGCGACTTTGATCTTCCAGAACTTCCACCGCTGCATTGGCTAAGGCCGGGATATCTGGTTTTTGCAATTTCCATTCATTGGCGCCATAAGGGACGAGGCGGCCCGCGTCTCCGCGAACGATTTCCGACAACGAGCCTGTATCGAAGCCGACGACCGGCAATCCACACGCCAGCGCTTCGATCACCGAGTTGGGACAGGGTGGATTCACCTCCGCAGAAAACAAGATATGCGAGGAGCGCATCAACCACGGGATGTGCTCGCGCGGAACGGCATCCATAAATTGCATACGAAACGCGGTCTGATTCTTCATTTTATTTTTCGTTCCGCGGTCGACGCGTCCGACGATCATTAATTCAATTTTGGATTTCTTCGCCAGCTGATTTGCCAGGGATACCGCATTGTAGATTCCGTAATTTTGCCTGCCAGCCAGGCTGCCCTCCACCACCAGGATGCGATCGTGGCCAGACGGTCGTTCATGCAATCCATGCGGCGTATAACGGTTCAGGTCTACGCCATTGATGATCACCGAGGCAGGAACGCGTGCTGGCTTGTACCAATCTTCCCACCAGTCTTTGATAAACTCACTTTGATAGATCACATGGTTCGCCAATCGTCTACGGATAAACGATAGATTCGCGTTGCCATACATCGCCCGGACCGTATAGCGCGGTCCCGTCCAGCGGACGCGGTGGAGCCAGTTGATGCCGTCCAGCCGCTGGACGATGCGCGTGCCGCCGCGCCGCGCTCTCCATAACGGGAGCAACTGCCGGGTCCCGGCAAGGACGAGAATCACATCCGCGTCTTTGGATAGATCATTCGTCACTTCCACGCCGCGGGCACGAAGTCCGTTCTCAAATTTGAGCCGAAACGAGGTGACTCCGCCGAGTCCTTCCACGCGGGGAACAATGCAAATTCGCGGCATGCGAGTAATTATACTTAGGCTTAAAAAGAAAGAGGTCGTGAATTCTCACGACCTCTTTGTGCTTACCTGTTTCTACCTAGGGTGTTATCGCGGCAGTGTAAATATCGAGTTTGGATAGAGTGCCATCGGGATTGTCGCCGGTACTGTTGGAATTATCGGACCAGGCAGGATGAGCGACGCCGCCATAGAAGGATAATCCGTCATAATCACCGTAATCAATACCATTGTGGGCGTCTTGTGAATTCGACGTCCCTTCGCTGATCTGGAAGTTAGGGGTGAAGTGGACGCCGTCGTCGCTGAACGCGCCCCAGAACTGTGCGTCGGTGTTCGGAATGCCGTCCGTATCGCCCGGACCGCCTGTTCCCAGGTCATTGCGCGAGTCATACCAGACGACCGCGATTTTACCCGTTGTTTGGTCGAGAGAAATCTTGGGCATGAACTGGCTATTTGTCGTGTTGTCATCGTTGACGCGTACGCCTTCACTCCACGTCATGCCGTTGTCATCCGAATAGCGGACGTAAATATTCGTATCATCGCTCTCGTTTTTCTCTTCCTTGGTGTAGACGAGATAGACGCGTCCGTTATGCGGACCACCGCTACGATCCCAAGCCAAGCCTGCTTCCGCATCGACAGAGCGATCCGGTTGAGGCGGGATAAAATCGAATCCGCCCACGTGAGTCGCGGTGACAAAGATGCGGTCGCCAAAGCCTGCTGGACCTAAGCCATCCGGGTCAAGATTGACAAATACTTTTCCGCCTCCCTGCCCGCTCGAATTCAGCATACAGACCTGCATCACCTGTCCCTCGGGACCAATGGCAATATCACCGTACGTACAGTTATTCGTCCCAGGGGCAAGTTGCGCACCCGAAAAATCGCCCACTTCCCCCAGTCCCGTAACAGGCGCACCGGCAGCGACCATCGGACCACCTGCATTGAACGCCACCCAAACCTCACCCTCAGCAGCCGTGATGGTCTCCTGGTCGACGTAGCGGAATAATCCGTGCCGCTCTGCGCCCGAGGGAGAAATAAGAGATTCCACGGGCTTGGCGATTTTCGCAATTAAATCGAATGTAAGCCCACCATCTGTGCTGAGCAGAATCGGGACGGTGTTCTCCACATTATAGAGATAGGATACGAAAAGATTTCCGTATTCGTCAAACGCCACGCTGGGGTCACAACAGGTATCGCCGAAGACATCATTGCCTTCGCCAACGATTCGACGGTTCCAGGTTGTGCCTCCGTCAAAAGAAACGGCTAGGAACATTCCGTTTACGCCTTCGGCAATGTTGGTAAAAATAACAATGTTATTGGGATTGGTAGGATTGACGGCGATTGCCTCTTCCGACTCATTGCCGGGACGTTGACTTACATCTATGTTTTCGGAAACGGAAACTTGGGCCCTGGCTACCCCTGCAGTTGCTAGTGCCAGCAACATCACGATTAAGAAAAAACTTGAGAGACGAACAACAGACCGCATAGGAAACTCCTTTGATTCTGGTGCGGCGATATGTGGCCGTAATGCTCTATATGGAATGATCGCCTCGGATGGAAACGACTCGACTTCCCCGCATGAATTGATTATAGGACGATTTGGATTGCAGGACAATATAAATATTTGCATGTCATTGCGAGGAGTCGAGAGGCGACGAAGCAATCTCCTCGCAACTGGACAATCTGCTTGATAAAAGTTCACTAACAAATGGGAGATTGCTTCGCAGGGCGACGTACGCCCGCTTCGCTCGCAATGACATGTAGTGAGATTCTGTGGTTAAATTGGTAAGGAGGAAGTATGGCTCAATCTGATCCGGACTTTGTCGCTTTTTTGAAGGCCTATCCAAGCTATCCAACCACCCACATCATCGACGATTTGCGTAGTGTGGAGTATGCACGTCTCGATGTTGGCGGACACATTTATCTGGATTACACAGGCGGCGGTCTGTATGCCGAGTCGCAATTGCGCCGCCATAACAAATTGCTGGCCGAGCATGTCTTCGGCAATCCGCATTCTCTTAATCCCACCTCCCTTGCCGCAACACAACTTGTGGAACATGCCCGTGAATACGTACTGAAGTTTTTCAATGCAGACCCCGCTGAATATCTGGCAATCTTTACGTCCAATGCGAGTGGCGCGCTCAAATTGGTTGGTGAGTCGTATCCTTTCTCTAAAGGACGCTATTTATTAACCTTTGATAATCACAACTCGGTGAATGGGATTCGAGAATTCGCCCACACCCGCGGCGCCGCTGTGGCGTACATTCCCATTGGGTTGCCCGATATGCGTGTGGACGATTCGCATCTCAGCCTTGAGCTCTCGCAGCCATCGAAGCGCGGGCACAACCTGTTTGCCTATCCCGCCCAATCGAACTTTTCTTCCGTGCAGCACCCGCTCGGCTGGATCGAGGAAGCACACCAACATGGCTGGGATGTGCTGCTGGACGCCGCTGCCTTCGTCCCTACGAGCAGGCTGGATTTAAGCGTTGTGAAACCCGATTTTGTTCCTGTGTCATTTTATAAAATGTTTGGGTATCCCACGGGCTTGGGCGCGTTGATCGCCCGCCGGGAGGCTCTCTCGAAATTGCACCGTCCCTGGTTCGCAGGCGGGACGATTACCGTCGCGTCGGTACAGGGCGATAAGTATTACATGGCGGACGGCGCCTCGGCATTCGAGGATGGAACCATCGATTACCTGAACATCCCCGCAGTCGAGATCGGGCTCAAGCATCTCGAGTCGATCGGCTACGATGTGATCCATGAACGGGTTTATTCCCTCACAGGCTGGCTGCTCGGCAACCTGACGGAAATGAGACATAGCACCGGTGTACCGCTGGTACGCATCTATGGTCCCACCAAGATGGAGGCACGCGGTGGTGCTGTGTCAATTAATTTCTACGATAAGGATAACAATCCCATCGATCATCGTATTATAGAGCAGCAGGCGAACGAGGCTGGCATCTCCTTGCGAACGGGCTGCTTCTGTAACCCTGGCGCGGGCGAGATTGCGCTCGGCATCTCACGCGTTGAACTGGACGTTTGTTTTACCCAGCCGGGGCACGAAGACCGGTTCACCGTGGATGATTTTCGCCACTGCATCGACGGTAAATCCTCGGGAGCGGTTCGGGTTTCAGTCGGTATGGTCACGAATTTCAAGGATATTCAGGTTTTTTTAGCCTTTGCTCGGGGGTTACTTGCCTAGTTCTAACGTAAAATTTATAATTCCTGCTTGACTCGACTCCCTATTCTGCGTATAATTAGGGCGTTGGATATAAAAAACGAGCAAAAATATCGCAAGCGCTTGAGAAAAATTCTCGGAGCGCTTGCCTTTGTTTGTCTCTGAAACTAGTGGGACTCACTAGAGATAGACATGCTCGATGCATCAATGTTTTCCTATTTTTGAGGAGATGACCCAGTGGAAACCAAGGGACTGACTGCACTCCGTATTAGCCTAGCCTCCCCTAGCACCATTCTCTCATGGTCGTATGGTGAGGTGCTGAAACCCGAAACCATTAACTACCGCCGCCTGCGCCCGGAAAAAGATGGTCTGTTTTGTGAAGCCATTTTTGGTCCGCAGCGTGACTGGCAGTGTTATTGCGGGAAATATAAGAACCCTCGTTATAAAGGTATTATCTGTGATAAGTGTGGCGTCGAAGTGACGCGCGCTGCCGTGCGCCGCGAGCGCATGGGCCACATCATGCTTGCCACACCCGTCGCCCACATCTGGTATACACGCCGCATCCCATCCTACCTGGGTATGCTGCTCGATATCTCGCGCCGCAACCTCGACCGCGTGCTGTACTTCGCCCAGTACATTGTCACGTACGTCGATGAAGATGCGCGCAACAAGGCGCTCAAACGCATTGAAGATGAGATCTCTGTTTCCGAACGTGAACAGGCACAGACCGTCAACTCGAAGATCGCCGAGATCAAGACCAAGCGCGATCACACCATTGCCGACCTCAAGCAGAAGAGTTCCAGCCTGGAACAAGGCTACGATGAAACCATCGCCGAAAAGCTCGACCCTGTCATCAAGGAAGGACAGAAGCTCGAGAAACAGCTTCAAGGTCAGATGGGCGAAGCTGCCAAGAAGGCGGTCGTCTTCGAACTATCGAATGAAAAGATTTTGGATGCCGGTGATAAAGTCGCTGCCAAGCATCTGACTCAAGTACAGAAGATCGTTCAGAAGAATATCGAAGCCGTTGAGAACGAGATGAAGGACGAGCGCGCCCGCCAGGCGGAAGAACTCAAGATGGAAATGGGTCGCGTGAAGGCGGATGCCGATATGCAGATGGAAGCCCTCCGCTCCCAGCTAGAGGATCAAACCACTGCCTCCTCCAATCAGTCCTCCCGCATGCGTGATGAGCTCCTGGAGCTACGCCCCTTCACATTTATCAGTGAAATTCGTTACCGTGAACTCAAGCAGCGCTGGGGACAAGTCTTCCGCGCCGACATGGGTGCCGAAGCGTTCTACGACATTCTCGAGCGCCTGGACCTTGAGAAGCTCGCCGAGGAACTCTGGAAAGAAGTTCGCACCACCAAGTCGAAGCAGAAGCGCAAGAAGGCGACAACCCGCCTCAAAGTGGTGGAAGCCTTCCGCCGTTCCGGTAACCGTCCCGAATGGATGATCCTGACCGTTTTGCCGGTCATCCCGCCGGATCTGCGTCCGATGGTGCAGTTGGATGGTGGCCGCTTCGCCACATCCGATTTGAATGATCTTTATCGCCGCGTGATTAACCGCAACAACCGTCTCAAGAGACTGTTGGAGCTTGGCGCGCCGGATGTCATCATCCGCAATGAGAAGCGTATGTTGCAGGAAGCTGTTGATAGCCTGATCGACAACAGCCAGCGCGGGAAAGCTCTCAGCCGCCGTGGACGACGCGAACTCAAGTCTCTGAGCGATATGCTCAAAGGCAAGAAGGGTCGCTTCCGCCGCAACCTGCTAGGTAAGCGCGTGGACTACTCCGGTCGTTCCGTGATCGTTGTGGGTCCTCAATTGAAACTTTATCAGTGCGGTCTGCCCAAGAGCATGGCTCTCGAGCTGTACCGTCCATTTGTGATTGCACGTCTCGTGCAGAACAACTACGCTGCCAACGTGAAAGGTGCTCGTCGTTTGATTGAGCGCAATCGCCCCGAAGTGTGGGAAGCGTTGGAAAGCGTGATCGGCGAACGTCCGGTGTTGTTGAATCGTGCGCCGACGCTGCACCGCCTGGGCATCCAGGCATTTGAACCACTCCTGATCGAAGGCTCGGCGATCCAGCTCCATCCGCTCGTCACCACCGCATTCAACGCCGACTTCGACGGTGACCAGATGGCTGTCCATGTTCCGCTTTCGCAGAAGGCAGTCAAGGAAGCGCGCGAGTTGATGCTCGCCTCCAAGAACCTGCTCAAGCCGGCGGATGGTGAACCGATCATCTCGCCCTCCAAGGATATGGTGCTGGGTGTCTATTACCTCACCATGAAGCAGAAAGCCAATCATCGCGGTGATGGACGCGCCTTCTCTGATTTCGATGAAGTCGAGATGGCGTACGCGCTCGGCCAGGTGGAGGTTCATACCGAGATCAAGCTGCGCACCACCACCTGGTACGACGATAAAGGCGATCGTTTACATGAACCTGTCACACGCCTCATTGACACAACGGTTGGACGCGTAATTTTCAACCGCATCCTGCCTCCTGAAGTTCAATTTGTGAATGAAAAACTGGACAAAGGCGGCGTGAAGGATTTGATCGCCGAAGTCTATGAGCTCTGCGGGCAGGAAAAGACCACCGACGTGGCTGACAATATCAAATCGCTCGGCTTTGAATATGCAATGAAATCGGGCACCACGCTCGCGGTTGCCGATATCTCCATCCCGCCGGAGCGCAAGGGGATTATTGAAGAAGCACTCAAAGCCGTGGAAGTGGTTCAACGCGATTTCCGCCGCGGCTTGTTGACTGAGCAGGAAAAGAACGAGCGCGAGATCGAGATCTGGCAGGGCACAACGGACCGTGTGTCAGATGCGGTCAAGCGGCACATGGATCCTGATGGAAATCTTTCCACCATGGCATCTTCCGGCGCGACGAAAGGTGGTTTCTCCACCATTTCGCAGCTGGCTGGTATGCGCGGTCTGATGGCTGATCCTTCCGGGCGCATTATCCCCATGCCGATCCGTTCGAACTTCCGTGAAGGACTCACAGCGCAGGAATACTTCATTTCCACACACGGCGCGCGCAAGGGTCTTGCAGATACCGCGCTGCGTACTGCAGATGCCGGTTATCTCACCCGCCGCCTGGTAGACATCGCCCAGGACATCATTATCAACGAGCACGACTGCGGCACACATGATGGTGTTTACATCCGCCGCAAGGACGATGTTGCCGGCCAGTCGATGAGCAGCCGCCTCTACAGCCGCTTGCTCGCCGAAGCCGTCATTGACCCGAAGACCGGCGAAGTGATCGGCGAATATAACCAGGTGATCAACCAGGAGCTCGCTCGCAAGATCGCGGCTTCCGGTGTAGCCGAAGTCAAGGTCCGTTCGGCGATGACATGCGAATTG
>DATHUN010000125.1:0-21192 GCA_035462205.1 Anaerolineales bacterium | reverse complement strand
AGAAGTTCCGCCAGAAGATGTCGTCGGCGTTCCCCCTGCTGGTGAGCGCAGCGCCAGGCTCAGGGAGCTATGGGAAACGCGTCCGGGGCTGATCGGCTGGTTGTCGGCCTGCAATCATAAGAATATCGGAGCGCGCTATATTGTGACCGGATTTCTGTTCTTTGCATTGGCAGGCATTGCGGCGCTGCTGATGCGAACCCAGCTGGCCGTCCCGGAAAACAACTTCCTGGATCCGAATCAATACAATCAACTCTTCACCGTCCACGGCGTGACAATGATGTTCCTATTTGCCGTTCCGATCATGCTCGGCGTAGGCATCTATTTTGTCCCGTTGATGATCGGCGCTCGCGATGTGCCCTTCCCCAGGGCGAATGCATTTGGTTATTACCTGTACCTGCTCTCCGGTATCGTCCTGTGGATGAGTTTGATCATGGGCACGGGTCCGGACGGTGGTTGGTTTGCGTATACACCGCTGTCAGAGTCGCGCTATACGCCGAGCTTCGGCATGGACGTTTACCAGCAACTGATCAATGGCACCGAAATTGCAGCCGTGATCGCCGCCACCGAGCTCATCATCTTAATCTTCAAATTCCGCGCCCCGGGTATGACCCTCAACCGCATGCCCATTTTCGTGTGGGCAATGCTGGTCACTTCTATCATGGTCGACTTCGCCATGCCGACCCTATTGATTGCCACCAACCTGCTCGGCTTCGACCGCAGTATCAACACGAACTTCTTCAATCCAAACCTGGGCGGTAATCCTCTGTTATGGCAGCATCTCTTCTGGTTCTTCGGGCATCCGGAGGTGTATATCATCTTTATTCCCGCCCTGGGAATGGTCAGTGAAATTCTGGCTGCTTTTACGCGCCGCGCGGTTGTGGGATATTCGCTGTTAGTCACCTCATTGGTGGCGATCAGTGTTGTGAGTTTCGGGTTGTGGGTTCACCATATGTTTGCCACCGGTCTGCCCACCACTGGCTTGAGCTTGTTCACCATCAACAGCATGGTGATTAGTATTCCCAGTGGGATTCAAATTTTCTCCGGCTTAGCCACACTTTGGCATGGCAAGTTGAATCTGAAGACACCCCTGTTATATATATTGGGATTTATTGTCACTTTTGTCATCGGTGGGGTTTCGGGCGTAATGGTGGCATCGGTCCCGTTTGACCTGCAGGCGCAGGACACCTACTTTGTGGTTGCTCACCTGCATTATGTGCTGATCGGCGGAAGTGTATTCCCGCTGTTGGGCGCCATGTATTACTGGTTCCCGAAGATGACCGGCCGGATGTTGAACGAGCGTATGGGACAGTGGAATTTCTGGCTGACATTCATTGGGTTCAACATCACGTTCTTCCCAATGCATTTCTCTGGTCTCTATGGGATGCCGCGCAGAGTGTATACATATCTACCTGGCCTGGGCTGGGATCTTCCCAACCTAATCTCGACAATTGGCGCCTATATTCTCGGTATCGGCGTCTTGCTGTTCGTCCTCAATGTCTACAGCAGCCTGCGCAATGGAGCACGTGCAACAGACAATCCGTGGGGCGCAGGCACCCTGGAGTGGGCGACCTCTTCCCCGCCGCCACCTTATAACTTCGCCACACTACCCCTCGCCGAGAGTCACTATCCACTCTGGGATGCACCGAGAGACTCCTATATCTTCGAGGAAAGCCTGGAACGACGGGAGACGCTCGGCACCTCCACCTTGGACGCCGAGCCAGAGATGCGCGTCTGGCTGCCAGAGGATTCGATCTGGCCTTTTGTTGCGGCAGTAGTGCTCATCATTCACTTCATCAACCAGATGTGGAGCCTGACCTTTGTGGTTATCTTTACATTTATCTTCTTGGGTGTGCTGGCAGTCTGGTTCTGGCCGCGCGGCCGTGAGATGTCGACCGATTGGGTCAAGGGGGGACCCAAGAATGCACTGCCGGTGGATGCTGTCGTCAAAAAAGAAGAGAAAAAATATCCACCGATGTATTTTGGCATGATCTTTCTGTGTCTGGTGGAAGCGGCTGAGTTAGGCGGCACGATTGTGACCTATTTTTATCTGCGTTCCGGTACCAATGACTGGCCTCCGGGCGATTTACCGATGCCCCAGTTGCTGATTCCTACCATTGGCACCTTATTGCTGATCGCCAGTTGCATCCCGTCCTTGCTCGAAGACAAGGCGATCAAAAAGAACGATATCCCCCGCGTGGTCATGCTCATGCTCATCACCATTATGCTGCAAGTGGCTTTCATTGGCGTGTTCTGGTACCACTTGAAATCGCTTACCTTCAAATGGGACGATAATGCGTACGCCTCCATTTATTGGATCTCGATCATCCTCACGTTGATCTTCACCGGTGGAACGGTCTTCGAAGGCATCTATATCGTGATCCAGGCCTTGCGCGGTCAGTACGATAAAGACCGGCACTGGGCACTGGATGCAGATGGGATCAGCAATTATGCAGGGGCTGCGCAATGGGTACTGGTGTACCTGACCCTCTTCATTTCTCCCTACTTGATGAAATGATTATGGAAATGGAGTCATGACTATGCCGGCAATTGATCTCTCCAAGCCCAGTGAAAGCCAGGTGCGCTGGAGTCTATTTTTAGGAATACTGGTCTGGTTCTTACATCTGAACATCCTGAATGCGCTGATCTCTGTCTCCTGCAAATGGGGTGGCTTGACCATCCCGGTTGGTCCATTATCGGGACTGCAGTTCGTGGAAGCCGTCATCACGCTAATTACTGTTATCGGGATGCTTTTCTTGGTGTTTCTACCATGGCGGCAGTGGCGAACATTCCAGTCAGAAACTCCAACCAGAAATGACGATCTACTGCAAGACACGGAAAAATTCAGACGTCCGTTAATGGCATTTATTGCGATGCTGCTGAATATGTTCATTTTGATCTATATGATCGCAACGTTTGTGCCCGTGTTTGCTCTCAAGACTTGTGGTCAAGCGTAGGAGGTCGATGGTGCGCGCAAGATACCTTCCCTGGATGGTCATGCTGATCGTGTTGCTTCTGGGTGCCTGTAACACTCACACCGAGCGACCACCCGAACCCGAAAAAGTAATCAAATCCGGCAAACAGTTGTACCTCGAATTTTGTGCCGAGTGTCATCAGGTGGATGGTACGGGCTGGTCCGATTTGTATCCTCGACTGGCGGGGAACCCGATCGTGACACTGCACGACCCGGAGCCCATTATTGACACCGTCACCTACGGCCAGGGATCGATGATGGGGTTTCACGACAAGCTCACGAGTGAGAAAATTGCAGCTATCCTTTCCTATATTCGTAATGCCTGGGGCAACCAAGCGCCAGCGGTATCGTTCCGCCAAGTTCATTAAATGAGGAACCATTTATGCATTTGAAGCGATTTGTGTTGATCTTTTTTGTGCTTGTACTATTGGTAAGCTGCAGGACGACAACCTCCTCTGCTCCACCGACAGAGACACCCGGTCCGAGCACGCCTACACCCAACATTGGCAGCATCGACATTCCGAAAACCAATCCAACGATGTTGGCTACACCCAAGGGAGGCATTCCTACTACGGGTGGGTTCGATATCCCGCCAGAGGTCGCCGGTCACGAGAAGGAATGGCCGCTGGCGAATCATGATTATGCCAACACGCGCGCCGCCGTTGGCTCAACCATCAATGCTGGCAATGTTGCTAATCTGCAAGTCGCCTGGGAGGCACCGCTGGAAGGCACCGCCGAATGGGGCGCCGGGACGGGCAACCCGGTCATTTCGGATGGCGTGGTGTACTATGAGGATCTGGCTGCGAACATCTATGCAGTCGATTTCAAAACGGGCGATATCATCTGGCAGACGAAGTACAGCAATAAACTTTTTGGTCCCAGCGGACCGGGCATTGGTTACGGTAAGGTCTATGCCTTGATCCGCATCGACCGCTATGCCGCATTAGATATCAAGACCGGCCACGAGCTGTGGCAATTCGACACCGGCTACCAACTTGCCTCGGGCGCATTTCAGCCTTCTGCCTTTAATAATTATGTCTTTTTTGCTATGCAAGCCGCCGTTTCGGGTCGTGGTAAAGTCATTTACCACTCCTATCAGGGTGGGACCAGTGGAGCGGTGTACTTGATGGATCCTAAAACCGGAAAGCCGCTATGGTTCTGGCAAGTCGTCGAAAAAGGCTTTTGGGGTCATCCTGAGACGAACAGTGGCGGCGGTCTTTGGTTCCCGCCCGCCATTGATACTGAAACGGGTGTCAGCTTTTGGCCGAGTGGTAATCCGTCGCCGGTGCCGGGCATCAAGGGTTGGCCAAATGGGTCCAGCCGTCCCGGACCGAACCTGTACACCAACTCAATGATTGCCCTCAGCTTTGATGGAAAAATGCTCTGGTACAACCAGGTCAAGCCGCACGATTTGTTTAATCTCGATTTTCAAATTTCTCCTATCCTGGCGAAGGTCCCGATCAATGGTCAAGACACAAATATCGTGATTGGTTCGGGCAAGTTAGGCGTGGTCTATGGATTTGACGAGGAAACAGGCAAAACACTCTGGAAAACACCAGTGGGCTTTCATCAAAATGATGAATTGCAGAAGCTGCCGCTGGATCCGCAATCCACAACCTGGGTCGCGCCTGGGGCTTGGGGAGGCGTGGAAGCACCGATGGCGTACGCAGATGGCACAATCTACGCGCTGACTGCCAACCTGCCCTCTCCCTATAACGCAACCGCCTATGAGGCGGATACGCCCGAAGAAGCCTTGAACCGCTCGGAGGGCGGCTCCAGTCTGAAGGGTGCAACTGCACAACTCTACGCGATTGATGCCGCAACGGGCGCAGTGCTATGGACTCATGATTTCGACCGTGTCGCGTTTAGCGGGGTGACAGTCGTTAACGACCTGTTGTTCACGTCCACTCTCGACGGTCAGGTATATGCTCTTTCACGGGCAGATGGCAGTGAAGTGTGGCAGTGGCAGGCACCCGGGGGGACGAATTCCTGGCCGGCCGTGTCAGGCGACACAATTGTGTGGGCATTTGGTCTTGGCGACGATCCATCCGTGATTGCGCTGCGGTTAAATGCTAATACTCCGACATCGACTCCTGCACAACAGCGCACGCCAGTGCTGACGCCGGAAGGAAACTAACAACTCGAGTATGGCACTCTATGCGCGACATCATGGTCCGCCGCTCGCGCCTGATGATGTGTGGAATGCGTGGAGCTTCGAACCTTCCGTATTGATTCCTCTGGCGCTCCTGGTTTTAGTTTATTTCTGGGGGATGCGAAACGTCTGGCGGCGCGCCGGCAGGGAGCATGGGATTCAGCGTCGCCAGTATTTGAGTTTCGCGGCGGCGCTCGTTTCCCTCTTGATTGCGTTTGTATCGCCGCTGGATGCATTGAGCGATGCCCTTTTCACGGCACACATGGTCCAGCATCTGATTTTGATCATGGTGGCAGCGCCCCTGCTGGTGATGAGCAATGTGCCTTTGGCTTTCCTTTGGGCATTGCCGCGAACGCAGGCACAGGGACTCGGCTTTCGCTGGAATCAATCATCTGTATTAGCTCGGATCTGGCAGACGCTCGATAATCCGGTGTTTGCCTGGTTCGTATTTACGATCACGCTCTGGCTGTGGCATGCGCCCAAGTTTTTCCAAGCCGCCCTGGAAAACGAGGGCATTCATATCCTGGAGCATGTCACGTTTCTACTGACCTCTATGCTCTTTTGGTGGGTATTACTCAAGCCGAGCGCGCAAAAATATCGCCAGTATGGTATGGCGGTCGCGTATCTATTTACCACCGTCCTGCAGAGCGCGGTGCTCGGTGCACTGATGACCTTTACGGAGCGTCCCTGGTATGCGTATTATGCCGACCTCAGCCCGGCTTGGGGTTTGACACCGCTACAAGACCAGCAGTTTGCAGGTCTCATGATGTGGATGCCCGGTGGTGCGGTTTTTACCTTGCTGACGATTCTGTATTTTGCAGCCTGGCTGCGCGCCCTCGAACGACGTAGTGCCCGATCGCAAAAACGCAATGCGACTAGTGCCCGCAAAGAATTACAAAAGAAAGCGAGGTTCAATGGGAGTGCTTGAAGAGATCATCGGCTTTGTTCTTGGAATCGCTGTTCTGGTGGACATTTTTTTGCTGATCCTATACGCGCGGGCGAATAAAACTATTTTCAGTACCGAGCTTTCTCATCTTGCCTGGCGTACCATGGTGGGGATATCTAAAGCCTTCGGGCGCTGGAGAGAAACATTTTTGAGCTTATCTGGGCCGGTTATTCTGGTGCTCGTCATAGGTGTATGGCTGGTCCTCTTGACTGTTGCTGCCGCGTTCATCATTCATCCGAATCTGGGGACGGGGGTCGTCAGCAATCAGGGCGAGACTCCCACCGACTTCATCACAGCACTCTACGCGGCCGGCAGCAGCCTGTCCTTTGTCGGAGCCAGTGACTTCAGCCCGCACGATTGGTTTTTTCGGTCCCTGTATTTATTAAATTCGCTGATCGGTCTTACCTTAGCATCACTGCTCACTTCCTATCTGTTGCAGCTCTACGAGAACCTTAAAGAGCGTAACGCGCTGGGACTGAAGGTGAACATTATGTCTGCCGAAACAGGGGATGCAGCCGAAATCGTTGCTCATCTGGGACCCCACGGAAAATTCGAAAATGGCTACAATAATATTGTGGAGTGGTCCGCGGAAACTGCCACCGTCAAAGAGTCTCATCACTTCTACCCCATGTTGTTTTTCTTCCGTTTTCGGGAGCCCTACTACTCCGTATCCCGGACCACGCTGACCTCGCTCGATACGGTATCTTTGATCAAAAGTGCCTTGGATAACGAGAAATACGGATGGCTCAAGGAATCGGCTTCCGTTAATGATCTCTGGCGCGCCAGCATGAAGGAATTGCAAACGCTCGCCAAGGACTTCCTGCCGAATGAAGATTTCGACGTCCCACCCGATTCACAGACTATGGAACGCTGGCGCGAGCGCTATGAAATGGGAGTTGAGCGCATCAAGGCAGCGGGAGTCAAGACGACCCCAAATGGGGCGGAGGACTATATTTCCCTGCGCAAGCAATGGGACCGGATGGTATACATGCTCGCCCCCAAATTCGCTTTTGACTTAAATGAGATAGATACGGCTATGGCGAAAGTGATATGACCCCTACTCGTTCGGCACCTCCCCCAAATCTGACATTGTAAGTTTGAATAATTTACAGCAATCAACTGTTAGGTTTGGGGAAGGCTGGGAGGGGGTCCAAGGCCCGTAAATACCGTTTCCCCCGTGCTTTCAATAGATTACATTCGGACTCCAGCCCGCATGTAGTGCAGCAATTCCCGTCGGGACCGACCTCGATCAATTTTCCCTTTTGGACGAGTAAGGCGATCATCGCCAGGACCGCCGAGGGTTGCGCGTTTAACGCGCGGCTGATCTCGGCAAGACTCATTCCGTTTTGTTGACTTGTTTCCAAGAGACGGATCAGTTGCGAAAACATGGGGTTATCCAAATCCCAGCAATAATCCAACCTGATAAATAATGAACGAAAAGATCCAGGCGACGGCAGTTTGGTAAATGGCGGAGGTCACTGCCCACGAAAGGCCGAACTCGTGTTTGATCGCGCCCAATGTCGCCACACACGGAACATACAGCAACACAAAGATCAACAACGAGATCGCACCCAGCGTAGAGAAGTTGTCACGCAGCGCCAGGCTCAACAACGTATCTTCGCTTTGCGCCGATTGGCTGATCAAATTTACACCAGGCAGAATGCTTAATAATATTCTGCCAGCGCGGACACCCGCCTGCACAAATCCCTTACCGATAGAGGTGATGTCTTCAACAATCGTTGTTTCTGGAGGCGGAGTTTTGGAAACATTCCCAAGATAAACTTGGCTCAAGGTGCTGACGACGATTTCCTTCGCCATGAAGCCAGAGACCAACGCGCCGCCGGTCTCCCAGTTCCCGAATCCGACCGGAGCAAAGATCGGCGCAATCGCTGCGCTGACTTTTCCAAAATAGGAATCGCGCTGGTTCGTAACACCCCACGGCAGATTCAATAAAAGCCACATCACGATAGACATGCTCAGGATAGTGGTCCCAGCCTTGCGGACAAACTCGCGAGTATTCTCCCACATGTGAATGAGCACGCTTTTCAATGCCGGCTGGCGGTAGGGTGGCAACTCCAGTACAAATGCCGACGAGACATCTGGCTTGAGAATAGTGCGAGTGAAAACCATACCGGCAAGCATCGCAACAACGATACCAAGCGCGTACATCGTCCAGATCACCGTCCCGGCATGCGCCCCGAAAAAGGCAAGACCGAACACCACGTAGACAGGCAGCCGCGCCGAGCAGGACATCAGTGGCACGAGCAGCGCGGTCAAGACGCGATCGCGGCGGCTGGCGATTGTCCGTGTGGCGTAGATCGCCGGGACCGCGCAACCGAAGCCGAGGATCATCGGGATGAACGACTTGCCATGCAAACCGACAATGCGCATGAAGCGATCCATCACAAAAGCAGCGCGGGACATGTAGCCCGAGTCTTCCAGGAGGGCGAGAAAAAAATATAAGATTAAGAGTCCGGGGACGAAGACAAGAACACCACCAACACCGGCGACAATCCCGTCGATGAGCAGGGAACGAATCCATAACGGAGTGGGTAGAAGTACCAGGAGGAGCGAGACCCAATGGGCGATCGGCCCGTTAATGACCATGTCCGTCCAATCCAAAAATGGAGACGAGACATCGATTACTAATCGAAAGACAAAGTACATCACGGCGAAAAAGATTGGCAGTCCCAGCCACTTGTGGGTGACAATGTTATCCACGCGGTCCGTGAATGTGATACGGTCCATAAGCGGACGATGCAGCGTCTGGCGGACGATACCGTTGATGTAACCGTAGCGTCGATCGGCGGTGAGCAGATCGAAATCTTCGCCGAGCATAGATTCGACATGCGCGGCTCGTTCCGTGGCATACGTGGCGATTGTTTCGCCGCCCTGCATAGATTGGACACGCTCAAGAATATCGGGGTCCTTTTCGAGGAGCTTGATCGCCAGCCAACGCTGGGAATAGCGACCGGTGTTGAAATTGATGTCCTCGAATTTGGAGATCATGTGGGCAATCTCGCGTTCGATCTTGCCGCCGTAGTCGAGTTGGAATAGTCGTATAGAGGTATTGGTCATGTTCATTCTATGTCATTCCCTGCAGGGCACGGGGGCGGTGTGAGCGCAGTGAAGAGTCTCCTCAAGTAAATAGAGATGCTTCGCTTCACTCAGCATGGCATTGACCGGTTAATTCCTTCTGGCGCTCTTCACAGCCTTGGATATCAATTCGGTCACGCCTTTGCCACGATTTGCCGATGTATGCACGACGGGAATATTTCCCAAAAATCGGGCAAGCTCATCGACGTTGATCTTGCCACCATCCTTATGCAAATCATCTGTCATGTTGAGCGCCAGTACCACTGGGACATCCAGCTCAAGCAATTGCACTGTAAGATAGAGATTACGCTCCAGGTTCGTCGCATCTACCACGTTAATGACCACATCCGGTTGTTCCTCAATAATGTAATCGCGGGCGATAATCTCCTCGGGCGAATAGGCGGTCAGGCTGTATGTACCAGGCAGGTCAACAATGTTGATGGTGAGGCCGTTATATTCAAACTCACCTTCCTTCTTCTCCACGGTTTTGCCGGGCCAGTTGCCGGTGTGTTGGTGAAGGCCAGTCAACGCGTTGAAGATGGTGGTCTTGCCCGCGTTCGGATTGCCTGCCAGAGCGATGGTAACGTCAGCCATCTATCGCTCTATTAAAAGAACTTCGATCTGCGCGGCTTCCTCCTTACGCAGCGCGAGGTGATAGCCTTTGACAAAGTATTCGATCGGGTCTCCGAGCGGCGCGTGACGTTCGATCATAATTGACTCGCCTTTGACGATTCCCATTTCGATGAATCTTCGTCGCAACGCACGGATACCATTGATCTTAATGATTGTTGCCCACTGGCCGGGGCGCAGGAGATGAAGCTGTGTTGGTTCAGACATGGGGTAGGGTTTTTCCTTTGATATTTATATCGGAGTCGAGCAGGTTGAGTGATCTTATTGACCAAACCACCGTGAATTTATTTCATTTGTACAATGACAAACTCGGCGAGCAGCAAACCGAGAGCAGCATCTTTGCCATCTACGTTCACGAGGAGCGGTCCGTTCATTGGCGCGGCTTCGACGATAGTCAGATCGTGACCGGGCAGGATATGGCGCTCCTGTAAGTACTTGAGCACATCCATTTCTGTGGCGTTGACCGCCAGGACGCGCACCGTCGCACCGATGGGCGCCTCTCGGAGCAGGATTCCATTGAGAGAAGGGAGGGAACCATCCGCCGCCGGAATTGGATTTCCGCGCGGGCAAAACTTGGGATCGCCCAAGAACGCGGCCAGGGCTTCGGTCACTTCCGGCGCGGTGGCATGTTCGAGGGAACACGCCAGCTCATAGAGCTTTGCCCATTCGATCTTCAAATGCTCATACAAAAAACATTCCCACAAACGCTGGCGACGCAGTACGCTGCAGGCAGCCGCGCGCCCGTCTTCGGTCAGCGAAACGCCTTTATAGGGGGTATGCAATAGAAGGCCGCTTTCTGTCAGCCGGTGGACCATCTCATTCGCGGAAACATTCGTCACGCCCAGGCGCCCCGCCAGGCGACCCACGGCGACCACATCTGCAACCCCCAGTTCTGCCATCGCCTTGAGATACATTTCGGTGCTTTCGGTCATCTGAAACATAAGGTCAGCCTTTCAATAAATCCTATGGCTGCCCTTATTATTCTCTACTCCCCTATTTTTTCCTATGGATGGATGTCACGCGTTCTTATGAATTAAGTCCACTAATAGTAGGGAATCCCCCCATGTGCACATCCCTTTACCGATAGGACAATTTTTACACATATAATTATATTTTGTGGTGCATGGATTGAAATAGACTTTATGTCGCAGGTTGGATACATTCAAGGAAGCTTTTATGGATAATCGTGAATTCCCTGCCCGGTCCTACGCGGCGAATCTTGGTTCTGTACGAATTTCGGGCATTTACCTGCTGCTTGGCATCCTCTGGATCTTGTTCTCGGACAAGCTCGCCGCGAAGATTGCGCCCAACGCGCAGGTGCTGGCCAGAATGAGCCTGTATAAAGGCTGGGGATTTATTATTGTTACCGCACTCCTACTGTACTGGCTGATTCAACGTCACACGGTTGCGCTGACCGAAAGCCGCCAAAAGCTGAATTTGGTGATTGATTCTGTACCTGCCATGATCTCCTATGTGGATAGAGATCGTCGCTATCAGTTTGCCAACCGGGTCTATGACGATTGGTTTGGATATCAAGTCGAGGGCAAAAAAGTTGAAGAAGTTTTGGGAAAGCCTGTCTATGATGAAATCTCCCAACACATGGATACTGTATTAAAGGGTGAGAACGTCAACTTCGAATCGGAAATCAAACATCGCGATGGTAGTATCCGCTTCGTGGATACATCCTATGTGCCAGACCAAGCAACCAATGGCAACGTACGTGGCTTCTTTGTGCTGGTACAGGATATTACCGAACGCAAGCAGGCTGAACGGGAAATGCGTCAATGGGCAGACGTCTTTGAACACTGCACGTACGGAATTGCCATCGACGACCCGGTCACAAATCGCATTGTAGCCTGCAACTCTGCGTTTGCCGCCTTACAAAAGACTCGCATCGAAGATGTCGTCGGTGTCTCTATTCTCAGCTTGTATCCTCCGCCGGATCATGACCTCATCCGGCACAATGCCACACGATCGGACCAGCTTGGCCATGCACAATTTGAGGCAAACATGATGCGCCGTGATGCCTCCATCTTCCCGGTACTCGTGGATTTGGTAAGTGTACGTGGTGACGAAGAAGATTTACTCTATCGAGTAGCAACGGTGCAAGATATCAGCGAACGAAAAAAGGCAGAGGAAAGAGTCACTTTCCAGTCAAACATCCTGCAACACATCAATGATGCCGTTATCATCTCGGACAAGGACTTCCTGATCTCCGGCTGGAATTTTGCCGCGGAGCAAATGTATGGTTGGAAGGCAGAAGAGGTCCTAAATAAAAAAGGCGAAGAGATCTTAAAAACAGAGTTTTTCGATAAGACACGCCAGCAAGTGATTCAGGAATTGAAAGACACTGGTGAGTTCTCCGCAGAGGTTTCGCAACTGCGCAAGGATGGAACCCGGGTCATTGTAGAAACTCGCAGTGTTGCCATCTATGGCAAGAATGGCGAAGCCGCCACGTTTGTCAGTGTCAACCGTGATATTACGGAACGCAAAAAGGCAGAGAAAGAGCTGGCCTACCAGGCAAATATTTTCACCTATCTCAACGATGCAGTCGTTACAACCGATGAAAATTTCATCATTAGCTCTTGGAATTCCGCTGCAGAAAGCATTTATGGCTGGAGGTCACAAGAGGTCATTGGCCGGAAGGCTGCCGAGATCCTGCAAACGGAGTTCAACAGTAACACGCGTCAGGAAATGACCCGTCGGTTGCTGGAATCCGGCGAATTCTCAGCCGAGGCGACTCAAGTATGCAAGGACGGAAGAAAAATCCATGTGGATGTACGCACGGTCGCCGTACGGAACGAGTTCGGCAAGCTGACCGACGTGATCAGCGTCAATCGCGATATTACAGAGCGCAAGCTGGCCGAAGCACAGGTTCGTCAGTTGAACGAGCGATTGGAGCAGCGCGTGATTGAGCGCACTGCCCAGCTGCATGCCGCCAACAAGGAGCTCGAAGCCTTTTCCTATTCCGTTTCGCACGATCTGCGCGCGCCGCTGCGCGCGATCAATGGCTATACGCGCATCTTGGTGGAAGATTACACAGATGTGCTGGATGAAGAAGGGAAGCGGATTTGCAACATCATTACGACAGAAGCGCAACGTATGGGCGATCTGATTGATGATCTGTTGTCGTTCTCCCGCCTCAGCCGCAAGGAGATCATGCCAGCCAGGTTAGATATGAAGGCTCTGGTATCCTCCGTTTACGGGGAATTGACTCCCCCATCGGATCGGGACCGGATCGATTTCCGAATCGGCAAGTTGCCTTCTGCTGAGGGAGATCCATCTCTGTTGCACCAGGTGTGGGTCAACCTGATTTCGAACGCGATCAAGTTCTCCTCCAAGAAAGAGCGAGCCGTCATCGAAGTTGGTACCAAGAAAAGTGATGGAGAGAATATCTATTTCGTCCGCGATAACGGTGCAGGCTTCAATATCCAATATGTGGATAAACTGTTCGGTGTTTTCCAGCGTTTGCACAGCGAAGATGAATTCGAGGGAACCGGTGTAGGGCTGGCAATTGTCCAACGCATCGTCCAACGTCATGGCGGACGCGTCTGGGCCGAGGGAGACGTAGACAAAGGCGCAACCTTCTATTTTTCTTTGCCGCGTAGAGGTGAGAACCATGACTGACCAGGATGCTGTCGAGATTTTGCTCGTCGAGGATAACTCTCGCGATGCGGAGCTGACCATTCGGGCATTGAAAAAGAATAACCTTGCTGATAATCTTTATCATGTCGAGGATGGTGTAGAAGCACTGGACTTTTTATTTGGACGCGGAAGATACAGCGGGCGCGATATGGACGATATGCCAAAGGTGGTGTTGCTCGATCTTAAGCTCCCGCGCATCAATGGCTTGGAAGTGTTGCGTGCGATGAAATCAGACCTGCGTACGCAGACAATCCCTGTGGTGATGATTACTTCATCGGCCGAAGACCCGGATATCCAGGCGGCTTACCAGCTTGGAGTGAATAGTTATGTCCTCAAGCCTGTGCAATTCGAGTCTTTTATTGAAGCCATGCTCAGAGTAGGGGGGTACTGGCTGAAGGTGAACCATCCTCTGAAGAAATGAGCGCGTTAAGAGAATTACGCGATATTCGCTAAACTGCACCTGTACAAGGAACGACCTATGGACAACGGAACACGCATCTTAATTATGGAAGAACGATGGAGTGACTATGAACTGGCACAGAGGGAAATCAGCCATTCATTGAAACGCTGCGTTTTTGAACATGCAGAGACGGTGACCCAATTTCT
Source organism: Anaerolineales bacterium (assembly GCA_035462205.1). GTDB lineage: Bacteria > Chloroflexota > Anaerolineae > Anaerolineales > Villigracilaceae > Defluviilinea. The sequence continues at coordinate 7,146 of DATHUN010000125.1, read as the reverse complement.
AAAATTATTAGACGAGTTTCAACCTGATCTGATTCTGGCGGACTACTTCCTGCTAGGTTCAGATGAGTTAAGAGTGTTACGGCTAGCACAGGAACGTTCGCCCGTCACACCGTTAATTATCTGGTCAAATTCCATCGGCGAAGAAGCAGCTGTGGATTGCATCGAGGCCGGAGCCGCTGATTTTATTCTCAAGGAAAATCCCAAGCGTCTTTTGCCCGCCGTTATCCGGGCATTGGAAAAGAAACAGCTGTTGGTGAAGCGAAGAGAAGATGAAGTGACTCTGCAAACCCTTCGGACGATCACCGAGGATATGCAGGAACTCATCTGCCGCTTCAAACCGGATGGTACCCTGACATACGTCAACCAGGTGTATTGCGATTATTACGGCAAAACCCACCAGGACTTAATCGGCACGAATTTTATCGCCACCGCCCAGTTTGATTTTCCTCAAAAACTGGCTGAACATTTCCAATCATTTTCACCAGAGCACCCGGTCAAAAGGTTTGAACAATACGATGTTCTTCCCAATGGGAAGAAGCGCTGGCGGGAATGGGTGGATCGGGCAATCTTCGATGAGAATGCCAACCTGATCGAGATCCAATCCACGGGCCGGGATATCACCGCCCGTAAGGAGATCGAGGAGAAGTATCAGGATATTTTTGAAAATTCTCCGCTCGGTATTTTCCAATCTACCCCCACGGGACAATATCTCAACTTAAACCCGGCGTTGGCACATATTTATGGATATTCGTCACCGCAGGAAATGATGGAAAACGTCCGCGATATTGCCAACCAGATCTATGCAGACCCGCGCGAACGTGAACACTTTATCAATATTTTGCAGGCGCAGGGTTCCATTCAGGACATTGAAGTACGTAACCGCCGTAGGGATGGCAGCATCTTTTGGACATCCACCTCCGCCCGAGCAGTGCGGGACGCGGACGGAAACATCCTATATTACGAAGGCTTCTTGCAGGATGTTTCGGGCCGCAAACAGGTCCAGGAAGCTTTGACTCAGAGCCAAGCACGCTACCATGATCTGTTCGATAGCTCACCAATCTCGCTCTGGGAGGAAGATTACTCTCTCGTCAAAAAAAGAATTGAAGCCATGCAGGCAAGCGGGATCATAGACATCCACGCCTATTTATCTTCCCATCCAGAGGTCATTTTTGAGCTTACCTCGCTTGTTAAGGTGACGGATGTGAACAGGGCCTCTATGGAAATTTACCATGCCAGGCAGAAAGAGGATCTTCTCAAAGATTTATCCGAGCTCTTTGTGGAAGAGACTCGCCAACATTTCCTCAGCGAGATCATAGGATTGATGAGTCCGGCGGCTCGTTTCACCTGGGAGGGCAAAGATCAAACTGTAGATGGCGAGTCCATCATGATTATGGTGAACGGCTCGATTCCCCCGGGATTTGAGGCGGATTGGTCGAAGATCATTGTATCGATTATTGATATTACCGAACGCAAGAAGGCAGAAGAAGCTTTGCGCGAGAGCGAAGAGCGGTTCAGCAACGCCTTCGAATACGCCCCCATCGGCAAGGGACTGGTGTCCCTCGATGGGACATTCCTCAAAGTCAACCAGGCGTTGTGTGAGCTGATTGGGTATACAGAACAGGAACTCAAGACCAAAACATTCCAAGAGATCACTCATCCGGAGGACCTGGAGGCGGATCTGAATCTTGTTCAGAAAATACTGGCCGGAGAATTGTTTTCATATCAAATGGAGAAGCGATATTTTCATAAGCTCGGGCACATTGTGTGGGTTCTTCTCAGCGTCTCTCTTGTAAAAGATAGTGCTGAGAACCCACAATATTTCATTGCCCAAATTCAGGATATTACGGAACGCAAGCGCGCCGAAGAGGAAATCGATCGCCATGTGAAAGAAACCACTGCATTATTGGAAACCTCCCTAGCGCTCACCAATCTAGACCTGAACTTGATTCTGCCGAGCATCGGCAGCGCAGCGCAAGACCTATTTGCTGCGGATGGCTGCCGTATCTTCTTGATTCAACCCGATGGCGAGTCGCTCCGCTGTGTGCTGGCACTGCAGGAAAACTTCGTTGCTTTCTCCGACTTGAAACTGAAGATCGGTGAGGGCGTAACTGGAGTAGTGGCTGCCAGTGGTCAGGCAGAGATCGTCAACGAGATGCAAAACGATCCACGCTCCATTCTTGTGCCTGGAACGCCAGATGAAGAGCAGGAAGCCGTCATGTTCGCTCCTCTCAAAGAGCGCGACCGTACCATTGGCGTCCTTAGCATACGCCGTGCCGGTTCCGGTCGACCGTTTTCTCCAGACGATCTGGAGCTATTAGAAGCGTTCGCATCGATGGCTGCTTCAGCTGTTTCGAACGCGCGCCTGTTCGAAGAAGCCAAGCAAAGATTGTCTGAATTGCAAGCCCTTTACGAAAATGGATTGGCTGTAGGTCAATTACGTGAGCCACGCGAGATCGGCGAGCGTGTGATCGAAACATTCGCCCGCTATCTCTCCTGGCACCATGTCACGATTCGTTTGCTAGATCCAGAAACGAACCAGCTAGACTTGATTGCCTTCAATCTGCCCGGTATCAGTGATGAAGAAAAATTGGAAGCGGAGCGCCATTTCAGGAAATTAATTAGTAAGCCCGGGCAGGGATTAAGCGGACAGGTGGTACAAACAGGTTTGCCGCTACGTACTGGCAATGTCCATGCGCACTCACAATATATAGACACACAGGCAGGCATCGAGTCCGGGCTGTACATGCCAATGAAGATTCGGGATCGCGTCATTGGTGTCATTAGCGTTGAGAGCGAGACACCGGATGCATTCACCGAACAGGATGAGCGCCTGCTAGCTACGCTTGCCAATCAAGCCGCCGTTGCTTTTGAAAATGCACGCTTGTATCAAGCCGCTCATGAAGAATTACTAGAACGCACGCGTGCACAGGCGGCACTATGGGCCAGTGAAACTCATTACCGGGAATTAGCAGATAGCATCACCGACATCCTGTTCGAATTGGATCATAATTTGCGCTTCACGTATTGGAATAAAGCCTCCGAGATGCTAACCGGCATTCCAGAGGAGGAGGCAATTGGCAAGTCAATGTATGGGGTTTTTGGCGAATCGGACGAACAGCTCCAGCTTGGGAAGCTTTATGAAGAGGTGTTGGTCACGCACCAAGCCAAAATGTTCGAAACAAAATTCCTCTTGAAGGACAAACGACTTATCTTTGAGGTCAACGTTTATCCTTCCACACGGGGCGTCTCAGTCGTAGCGAAGAACATCACCGAACGAAAGCTCGATGAAGCGCTCTTGCAAAAACGCTTTGAACTGATGGAGTATTCCGCCCACCACTCCCTTGAGGAATTAATGCAGAAAACAATCGATGAGATCAGCGAACTGACCGACAGCCATATCGGCTTCCTCCATTTTGTCGAAGAAGATCAACAGACCATAAACATGCAGGCCTGGTCTGCTGAAACCCATCAGCATATGGGAATCATAGAAGCACAGGGAACACACCATCCGCTGGCACTGGCTGGAATCTGGGCAGATGCCCTTCGTCTAAAGCGTCCGGTGATCCATAATGATTATGAATCGGTGATCGATAAAAAAGGATTGTCGGAAAATCACTTGACGTTCAGCCGTGAGATGGTGATTCCTATCCTGCGTGATGAGAGAACCGTCGCCGTGCTGGGAATTGGCAACAAGCCACAGGAATACACCCAGCATGATATTGAGATTGCGATACGCTTCGCCGACTACGCTTGGGACATTACCGAACGCAAGCGCATGGAAAGCATCCTGGCAGATGAGCGCAACCAGCTCGCCCGGCGCGTGGAGGAACGTACCGCCGACCTCAGCCGCGCCAACTCCAATCTGGCACGGGCGCTACGTGTCAAAGATGAGTTCCTTGCCAACATGAGTCATGAGCTACGCACACCGCTCAATGCCATTCTGGGACTCTCCGAGAGTCTCGGCGAACAGGTGGCGGGTCCGCTAAATGAAAAACAACAAAAATACTTAAATACAATCAATGAGAGTGGGCACCACCTGCTCTCTCTGATCAACGATATCCTGGACTTGGCAAAGATCGAGGCGGGACAAATCACCCTCGATATTAACAAGGTGGATGTCAATTCTGTCTGCCAGGCAAGCCTGCGTATGATCAAGCAACTGGCGCAGAAAAAGGATCAGCAGGTGGAATTTGAGATTGACGAGAACCTCGGCTTGATGTGGGCAGATGAACGCCGGCTCAAGCAGATGATGGTTAACTTGTTGAGCAATGCAGTTAAATTCACGCCACAGTCAGGCACGCTCGGACTTGAAGTCCACGGCGACCAGGCCGGTAACCGGGTGATCATTACCGTTTGGGATAGGGGCATTGGCATCAGTGAACAGGATATGGAGCGGCTGTTCAAGCCATTCGTGCAGCTGGATTCGGGCCTGGCACGCGAATCAACTGGCACGGGCCTGGGGTTGGCACTGGTCGCCCAAATGGCGCGTCTGCATGGAGGCAGTGTGAGCGTCGAAAGTCAAGCAGGAGTAGGGAGCCGCTTCAGTATCTCCCTGCCTTGGGAACCGGCGATTGCCGCCGATGCATCCCTCCGGCTCAGAAATACCGGGAAGTTCCGCGCCATCGATCCAAATGCGACCGAGAAACCGACCATTTTGATCATCGAAGATACCCACGAGGTCGTCATGATGCTCACGGACTATTTGGAAATGAGCGGGTTCAAGATCGCCACTGCCCAGGATGGCATTGAAGGGTTAATGCAGGCGAAGTTGAGTCATCCCAATCTCATTTTGATGGATATCATGATGCCTGGCATGGACGGTTTCGAGACCACGCGCAGGCTTCGCATGGATTACGAATTTCGCGACACGCCCATCATTGCCCTGACCGCCCTCGCCATGCCCAACGACCGTCAGCGCTGCCTGAATGCAGGCATGGACGAATATATTAGTAAGCCGGTCAACCTTAAGGCACTGACAAAACTCATTCAAAACATCCTGCTGGATAAGGAGGATAAGCCGAGATGAGTACCATTCTGATCGTGGACGATAATGCAAGCGCCCGCGAAACACTGATTGCCATGCTGGAAGGGGCACAGTATCAGCTGGAGCTGGCTAAAGATGGCTTCCAAACCCTTCAAATCCTCAGTCGCTTGAAACCGGACCTGGTCTTGCTCGATGTAATGATGCCTGGCATGGATGGGTTTGAGGTCTGCCGGCGCATCCGCGCCACACCTCAGCTTGCGGAAGTACCGATTATCCTTCTCACCGCCCTTGATGACCGCGCCTCGCTGCTGATGGGACTCGAGGCGGGAGCAGATGATTTCCTCTCCAAGCCGGTAGATCGGTATGAGCTGCAGGCGCGCGTCCGCACCATTTTACGTCTCAATCGCTACCGCCAACTGGTGGAGCAGCGCGAGAACCTGCGTGAGATGACAGAACGTCTCATCGCCGCGCAGGAGGAGGAGCGCCATCGGATCTCGCGCGAGTTACATGACGACCTAGGACAGTCGTTGACTACCCATTTGATTTCCATCCGCAACTTGCAGAACGAACTAGTCATAGCGCCGGAAGCGCTATACGAGCGCCTGCAGGCATTGCATGACGAGACCCATGAAATCTTTATTAAGATTCGCAATCTCGCCCAAGATTTACGTCCACCGGTGCTGGATGCTTTGGGATTGAAGGTCTCAATGCAGACCTATTGTACGGAATTCACGCGCCGTACTCGTCTGCCGGTCGCGTTCGATGTGGACGAATCCCTTCCCACTCTGCCTGATGTGTACAACATCGCTTTATATCGCATTCTGCAGGAAGCGCTCAACAACATCATCAAGCATGCAAAAGCCACACATGTTTGGGTCGATCTCAGCCAAGAAGACGACGCCATCCTTCTCACCATTCAGGATGATGGACAGGGTTTCGATACAATGGCTGAGCAATCGAATGGCATTGGGCTTTCCAGCATGCGTGAACGAGTGATGATTGCCGGCGGTAAATTTAAGATCAGTTCCACAGCCAGGCGCGGAACGATCCTTTCGGCGCAGTTTCCTTTGCCCGTGAAGCAACCTTCCTTGGAAAATCCTTCATGATCCGGCTATTGATTGCAGAAGATCATTTAATGGTACGCGCCGGCATCCGTGCTCTGCTCGAAAAAGCAGGCGACATCAACATCCTAGGCGAAGCCTCGAATGGACAGGAAGCGGTGGAACTTACCCGCGAGCTAAAGCCGGATGTATTGATCATGGACATCATGATGCCACGGATGAATGGGATCCAGGCCGCCCAAAACATTCATGATTTAAAGCTGCCTACCCGCATCCTTTTGCTATCCATGTACTCGGATGTGGGCTTTGTTCATCAGGCGCTGCAAAGCGGTGTAAAAGGATACGTGCTCAAATCTTCGGTCAGCGATGAGCTGTTACACGCAATCCGTCTCGTCGCCAGCGGGCAAACCTTTTTGAGTGGTCCTATTTCAGAGACGCGGGTGGGGAACGCCATGCATCCGTCTGTAGAGAATGATCCGCTTTTGATCCTCTCGCCCCGTGAAAAGGAAATTTTGCAGCTGATCGCCGAGCAATACACCAGCGGTGAGATTGCAAAAATGTTATTCATTACCGAGAAAACCGTCGAGAAGCATCGCACCCGGCTGCTTGAGAAGTTAAACGTCCGTAACCTGGCTGGGCTCGTCCGGTTGGCAATCAAATATCACTTAGTGGATCTTGACTCGTAAGTGGCCTAACATTTTTGACAGATGCAAGTGGGGAATCCCTGTATGTGCGAAAAGCACATTATGAATATGATTAGCTCACGTTACCGAACGTAAACAAAGGAGCGAACAATGACAAGCACCATATTAATTGTGGATGATGAAGAGGCTGGACGCCAAACTCTCGAGTCCATTTTGGAAGGGGAAAACTATCACTTAGTGATGGCAGAAAATGGACCACAGGCAATCGAAAAAGCAAAAGCTATTTTGCCGGATGTAATTTTGCTTGACGTCATGATGCCCGGTATGACCGGCTTTGAAGTCTGCGAGCGCATCCGCAACGATCCGCCTGTTGCCGAGATTCCGATTATCATCCTCACTGCACTCGATGACCGCGAATCTCTGCTCACCGGACTCAAGGCTGGCGCGGACGATTTCA